>JBAYCS010000079.1:0-4742 GCA_041668625.1 Acholeplasmataceae bacterium
CAGCTACGTCACCGTCATATTGAGGAGCTAAGCCTGCCCAAATAAATGTACAGTCAAGTCCGAATTGGAATAATACTTCTAAGTTGCCAACATAATAACCATTATTAGCCTCTAAAATCATCCAGAAATCCCATAATGAACCATTATCTGTTGTTTCATCAAATCTATCAGTAACAGTTTTTAAATAATTCCAAGTATTCCTTAAATCTAGTTTATTTTCTTCTAGAATAATAAATGCTTCTTCAGGAATAGCTAAGTCAGCAGGTGTGTTAAAACCAAACTGGTCTCCATAAACATCTTGGAAGTATAATCCTAGAATTGGCAGCATAACACTTAAATTTGTTACTGTTCCAGTTCCAACTCCAGTTAAAGTAATATCGAATTCATGTGAATCTTGTTTATCACTTGAAACATCTGTTGCATAAGAATGTTTAACAAACGCAATCTTATCTGAACCAAATAATGTTACAAAATGGTTGATAATATATGCATCAATTCTTTCGCTCTCAGCGCCATCAGAAGTTAAATAATCAAGTGTAATCGGCCCAGTATTTCCTAATGCTGTCCATGCAGCATATGCTGTATTAAACAGTTCAACTGCTTTTACAGGATCATATCCATAGGTAGTTTGATCAATACCTAAATCCGTTAGCATTTGAGCATATTCTGGTGTGTTAACATACCATGATTCATCGTTATCATATTGAGTAGCATTGGTACTATATACTAATAATGTTGGAACATTAGGAGCATAAATTGTAGTCGCGTACTCAAGTCTATTAAATCCAAAGAAGAAAGCCTGTCTAAAATTGAGATCTTGGATAGCACTTACAACTGCGGGATCCTGTGTATCATATGCTTCAGTGTTGAACAATAAGTATTGTGGATATCCATTATAGAAACTCTTTAAATTTGGATTTTCCAAATACTGAGAATAATAAGTTTGATTTAAACCAGTTGAACTTAATAAACCAGCTTCGAATGCTTGCATTCTTGAATCTGTATTTGGATAGAATTCAAATGAAATTGATTTATAATTATAGTATAACTGCATAATAGAATTATAATTTTTATTGAAGACCATCTTTTGATTTGTATCCCATGATTTTAGTAGATAAGCTCCATAACTTACAGCTGGAGTTTGACTAGTACCATAAGTTGAGTTTGTTCCAGCAGCATCTAAACTTGCTTCGTATACAGTTGGATTAACTAATGTAAAGTTTCCGTTTGCCATTGAAGATGAATGAGAAATTGGAACTTCATAAGTCATTTCAAATGTATATTGATCAATAACTTTGAACCCGACTGTGTCTTTAGAAACTATTGGCCAAGTAGTGCCAGCATCGCCAGCAAAATAAGGATTAATTTTAACATCTACTCTCAAATCCATATCAACTAACCAATGAGTATTCGGTCCAAAACCATATAATTGAGCAACAGCATCCACTAGAGGAGCACCTTGATCGTCAGCTTCATATCCATATGACGCTAATTCTGCTGCAGTTAAATAAATTGAAGCACTAATACCAAAAACATCATTAATATCATAACCTGAATATGCTGCATAATTTGCTGCAGGGTTTGGACCTACATAAGCAGTGACTTTAGCATATCCATAATCACCAGCTAAATCGCCATCAGATTCGCCCAATCCAATTTCAGTACCTTGTAAGAAATAAGCTCTAGCACCAACAACTTTCATACCTGTACTTCTGTCAGCAGAAGGATAATATGAAGATGCTCTATAGTTGTTTTGAACTGGATCAATATATTGGAAATATGTGTAGTAATAATCATTAGCAGTTACATGAGTGCCATCTTCCCAATACACGTTTGGATTTAGTGTATATCTATAAGTATAAGCAGAAATTTCTCTCGAAATTGCTTCACTGTATACTCCATTTTGATCTGTTCCGTCTTCGCCGTCAAATTCTCCGCCAACAGCGATAGGATATTGAGCAGCTCCGTAAAGTACGTTTTGTCTTAATAACGCACCAATATTTGATTCATTAATCGATGAAAAATCACCAGCAGTTGTAGCTAATCCATCTTCAATTGCTTGGTCCCAGTTAACATCTGTTCCATACAAAGGAGTTTTCATATAATTCATCAATGAATCTTCATGACTCCAATGGTATGTAAGTGGGTTTAAAATTGGATCTGCAGTCAATTCAGTAAATGAATTCTTATAAGTTTCACCGTCAGACCAACTAACAGCTGCTGAATCAACAGGAATCCAGTATGCATATAATTGTGTTGCACCTGTAACAGTAAGTGGGAATGTAACAGCTGTAGGTTCTAACCAAGTTGCGCCTGGTTTTCCATAGAACCATCCACCAAATGTAAACCCAGTTCTTGTTGGGTCAGTTGGTTTTGTAACAGTTCCTCCACCAATTGGTAAATATGATGATGCCACTGAAGAGCTAGTTTTTGTATTAAAGCGGACAACGATATTTTGTGTCCAACCAGCATACAAAGTAATATCCGCTGTAATTTCAGTTGCAAAATCGAATAATGTAGCTTCTGTAGCAGTAGCACTAGTGTACCAGCCTGTAAAGTTCCAAGCTAAATCTGCACTAGTAGATGCTTTTGTTGGATCTGTAGGTTCTTCAACCAATTCGCCAACTTTTACAGCAATCGCTTCAACTGCAGTACCGCCTTGTGAGTCAAAAGATACAGTAGCGGTTTTCTCTTGGCAAGCAACCATGAGTAATGCAGAAAACATTAAAATTATCGGTATTAATAATTTTTTTAACATATTTAATTTTCTCCTATTCTAAAACTGATTTTTTATAATTATACACTAAATGTTTATGTAAGTAAAGTGATTATCAAAAATTTGTTGTATTATTATATAAAAATGAAGGAGTTTTTTTAAAATTTCCGCTTGTATTGCAATTAATGAAGGCAAAGCCCTAAAAACATCAAGATAAAGCCATTATAGTGACTAATTTCTTATTGATAACTTTGTTTCAATAGAAATTTACACGTAGTATTATTCTCATACAATCTATCAGTGTCAAACTGTTTTTGTTTTAATTGATGATTTGATGATTTTCATTCAATATCAAAGTAATTACATATTCGTGCTTTGTTGAACTATTCTTATAAATTTATGAAACAAATAGTATCCTTATATATAAAAAAACAGCAAATTTCTTTGTTTTAATAAAGAAATTTGCTGTTTTTTACATTGTCTGTGTAAATTAAAGAATATTCTAGATATACCTGAAAATGAAAACTACAAAGAAACGATGATTTTCTTACTTAAAATAAACCGAATTGTAAACCTTGCGCCATGCATAGCATTATCTCCCACTGAAATTTCTGCTTGATGTTTTTCGATAATCGCTTTGGTAATTGTTAATCCAAGTCCAGTATGTCCTTCTTTTCCAATAAAATAACGTTCCCAAATTTGATCACGAATATCTTCATCAATTCCCATTCCATCATCATCAATAGTAATCACTATATCTTCTTTAGTTAAAATCAAGTGAACTATAACTGTCGTTTTTGCATACCGAATAGCGTTAATGACCAAATTAACTAGTGCTACTTCTAACTTATCTGCATCTCCAAAGATATACACATCTTCTTGATCATGCGCAAATACGATTTTTAACGACTTTTCTTTCGCTTGAATATCAACTGTATTTAAAGCATCTCCGATAATGTCAACTAGATTAATCCTCGATATGTTTAAAACCTCGCCAATCGAATCCAGACGTCCAAGATATAAAACTTGATTGATAAAGTCCTTTAATTTTTCACTTTCATGCATAATGATTTCGGAAGTATTTTGGATTTCTTCTTTTGATAGAACCCCATAGTACATCGCTTCTGCATAGCTATAAATATTGGTTAAGGGGGTCTTCATTTCATGAGAGAAATTATGTAAAAATTCTTGTTCAGATTGAGAATACTGATAAACCCTTAGGTGAGCTTGTTCAAGCGCTTCTGATAATTCTTCGTATTCTAAAATGTTAAACTTTGGCCTTCGTATTGGCCGATTTTGAAAAGACAAATTGTTGACATAAGCAGCCAATCTTTGTGCAGGTTCAGCAAAAGTTTTTGCAGAAAAAATTGAAATCAAACTAATTGATATCGCAAGAAAAACAATTCCAATGAAACTCATTAAGAAAATTGTTTGATTTTGTTCCATCAAAGAGCCTTCATCTCTAAAAACATAAATAGTATACAAGCCATCATCAACAGAACTTTGGGTAAAATAATAATATTGAAAATCATCAATAATTCGATATACATTGTATTTTTCACTCGCTAAACTAGCTTTTTCTAGATCAAGAGTTTGTGAAGAAAATGATGTATAATATACGAATCCGCTTTGGTAGACTAGTAAATCTACACCGCTTAACTCTCTAGCGGTATTCAAAGTTTGATAAAAATCGGCTCCCCCGGAAGCTTCAAGTGTATTTACAATATTATCATTTAAATTTGCTATATTACTATACAATAAGCGATTCAATCCCGATCGAATTAAAACACCGGTTAGAATCGCTGCAATTCCGTATGAAACAACTAAAAAAACGCCATAATATATTAAAAGTTTTTTCCTAATTGTCAATAGCATCACTTCCTAAAGTAGCTTGGACTTTATAGCCATACCCAAAAACAGTCTTGATTTCAACCAAACTGTCGATGATTGCTAATTTTTTGCGAATTCTTTTTACTAAATCATCCACAGATCTTGTTCCATCAATGACTTCCCATTTCCACACAAG
>JBAYCS010000080.1:0-4675 GCA_041668625.1 Acholeplasmataceae bacterium
GCCGTTGTCTACGTGTTAGGTTTTTCTATGGAGCAAGTCTATACAAGATTATAGGCGAAAGGAGCTATTAAAATGGCAAAAGATGTAATTAAAATTCGTTTAAAGGCTTACGATCACAGATTATTAGATCAATCAGCTAAGAAAATCGTTGAAAGTGCACTTAGAACAGGAGCAACTGTTCAAGGACCAATTCCTCTTCCAACTGAAAAGGAAATATTCACGGTTTTACGTTCACCACACGTGAACAAGGATTCTCGCGAACAATTCGAACGCAGAACTCATAAGAGATTGATTCAAATTATTGATCCAAATCCTAAAACAATTAGTGCATTGATGGATATTGATTTACCATCAGGTATCGACATTGTATTAAAAAAATAAATTAAGAAAGAGGTAAGGCAATGGCCAAAGGAATCTTAGGTAGAAAACTTGGAATGACGCAAATTTTCGATGAAAATGGGCTTTTAGTTCCAGTAACCGTGATTGATGTGGCTGACAATGTAGTGTTGCAACAAAAAACTGTTGAAACAGACGGTTATGCAGCAACTCAAGTTGGTTTTGAATCAAAACGGGAAAATTTAAGTAACAAGCCTGAACAAGGGCACGTGAAAAAAGCTAATACAGCACCTAAGCGCTTCATTAAAGAAATTCGCTTTAAAGAAGAGCTTAAAAATGAATTAGCGGATTTAGCGGTCGGTGAACTTGTAAATACAGACTTGTTTAAAGTCGGAGAAGAAATTGATGTCACAGGTACATCAAAAGGTAAAGGTTTTGCTGGTAGCATCAAGCGCCACAACCAATCGCGTGGGCCAATGACTCACGGATCGAGATACCATCGTGGCCCAGGTTCAATGGGACCGATCAAAGGTAAACTCAAAGGTAAAAACTTACCAGGGCACATGGGAGCTGAACAAGTTACAATTCAAAACTTGACAGTTGCAGGTGTCGATGTAGAAAACCAACTCTTATTAGTCAGTGGAAGCGTACCAGGACCTAGAAAAGGTCTTGTCATCGTGAAGACTGCGATTAAGAGTGCGAAGTAAGGAGGGTTATCATGCCAAAAGTTAATGTATACAATCAAACAGGTAGCACAGTTGCTGAAGTAACCTTATCCGATTATGTGTTTGGGATTGAACCCCATCAACAAGCACTCTTTGATGTTGTAAATGCACAAAGAGCAGCAATGAGACAAGGTACACACGATGTTAAGAATCGTGGAGAAGTTTCTGGTGGTGGAAGAAAACCTTGGAGACAAAAAGGAACTGGTAGAGCACGTCAAGGATCTACACGTTCACCACAATGGCGTCATGGTGGTGTAGTTTTCGGACCAACACCAAGAAGTTATGCAGTGAAAATGAATCAAAAGGTCCGTCAACTCGCATTAAGATCTGCATTATCATATCATGCAGCTAATGGACAATTAAAAGTAGTTGAATCACTCGCGATTGAAGCACCAAAAACAAAATTATTCGTAGATCTACTCGCTAAATTAGGTGTAGAAGGAAAAACACTTATAGTTGCAAGAGATTTTGGAGACAACGAAGTATTAGCAGCTAGAAACATTCCAAGTATTGCATTTTCTCAAGTGAGTCATGTCAGTGTTTATGACATTCTAAATTGCAAAAACCTCATCATGACTAAAGACGCAATTGAGACTTTAGAGGAGGTATTAGGAAATGACTAAATACTACGATATCATTAAAGCCCCAATTATCACTGAACAATCTACTAAATTGATTGAAAGTGAAAATAAGTACACATTCAAAGTTGATCGTAAAGCAAACAAAGTAGAAATAAAAAAAGCGATTGAAATAATCTTTGAAGTTAAAGTAATTGCAGTAAATACGATTAACGTATTACCTAAGTTCAAAAGAATGGGTAAATACGAAGGATATAAATCAGCTTACAAGAAAGCTGTTGTCCAGTTAGCAGAAGGCAACAAGATTGATGCCTTTACAGTATAAGTGAAATATTAGAGGAGGTTTAACCAAATGGCGGTTAAAAAATACAAACCGACGACCAATGGCCGTCGTAACATGAGTGTACTCACTTATGAAGAAATCACCACATCTACTCCTGAAAAATCACTACTTGAGCCATTCTCTCGCACAGGCGGTCGTAACAATCAAGGTAAGATCACTGTTCGTCACATCGGTGGCGGCGCGAAAAGAAAATATCGTGTAATTGATTTCAAGCGTAATAAAGATAACATCATTGGAAAGGTAGCAACTATTGAATACGATCCAAATCGTAGTGCTAATATTGCCCTCATCCATTATGTAGATGGTGAAAAGAGATATATCCTAGCACCTAAGGGATTAGAAGTTGGACATGAAATCGTGTCTGGCGAACAAGTCGACATTAAAACTGGTAATGCAGCACCAATCATGAATATTCCAGTTGGTACAATTATCCACAATGTTGAGTTAAGCCCAGGTCGCGGAGGACAAGTTGCAAGAAGTGCAGGTAACTCTGCTCAAATTCTTGGACGTGAAGACAAATATGTATTAGTTAGATTACAGTCAGGCGAAGTAAGAAGAATTCTTGGTACATGCCGCGCAACAATAGGTGTTGTAGGTAATGAATCATGGGAACTTGTTAATATTGGTAAAGCTGGTCGTACGAGACATATGGGAATTCGTCCAACTGTTCGTGGATCTGTAATGAATCCAAATGATCACCCACACGGTGGTGGTGAAGGACGTACACCAATCGGTCGTAAGTCACCAATGACTCCATGGGGTAAGAAGGCACGCGGTGTGAAGACACGCGATAGCAAGAAAGCGTCAAACGATCTAATCGTTCGTCGTCGTACGAAGTAGGAGGGAAAACATGGGACGTTCATTAAAAAAAGGACCATTTTGTGATGACCATCTAATTAAGAAGGTTCAAAAACAAAATGTAGCAAACGAAAATAAAGTGATTCAAACATGGTCACGTCGTTCAACGATTTTCCCTGATTTCGTTGGACATACGGTTGCCGTTTACAATGGTAAGTCACATATTCCTGTCTATGTGACAGAGGATATGGTTGGACATAAGTTCGGTGAATTTGCTCCAACACGTACTTATCATGGACATAGTAAAGAAGACAAGAAAGCTAAGAAGAAATAATTGGAGGAGAAAATGATGGAAACTAAAGCTATAGCTAGAACGATTCGCATTGCTCCACGTAAAGCTCGATTAGTCATTGACTTAATCCGTGGCAAGAACATTAAAGAAGCTCAAGCAATTTTAATGTTTACACCACGTGCAGCTTCACCAATTATTCTCAAGGTGTTGAATAGTGCAGTGGCAAATGCCGAACACAACAACAACCAGAATATTGATAATCTTTACGTCAAAGAAGCATATGTGAACGAAGGTGTTCGCCTAAAGAGACTTTTACCAAGAGCTAAAGGTCAAGGCGATATCATTCAAAAGAGAACAAGCCACATTACAGTTGTTGTGGCAACGAAAGAGTAGGTGAAGAAGCATGGGTCAAAAAGTTAATCCAATCGGTATGAGACTCGGAATCATTCGCACTTGGGAATCAAAGTGGTACGCTGAAAAGCAAGATGTACCTGCATTGGTTAAAGAAGATGCGAATATCCGCAAATACTTAAATGATTTTTACAAGAAAGCCGCTGTTTCTAACATCGAAATCGAACGCGTTAAGGGTAAAGGCGGAAAAGACCGTGTTAAAATTACTCTTCACACTGCAAAGCCAGGGATCGTCATCGGTAGAGATGCCGAAACGAAAAAGAAGGCAGTCGAATCTCTTGAAAAATTAACTAAAAAAGAAATTATATTTAATGTTGTTGAAGTGAGACGCCCAGAACGGGTTGCATCACTTGTTGCACAAAGTATCGCAGAACAACTTGAAAACCGCGCATCTTTCCGTCGCGTTCAAAAAATTGCGATGCAAAGAGCACTTAAATCAGGTGCTAAAGGTGTGAAGACCATGGTTTCTGGTCGTTTAGGCGGCGCAGAAATTGCACGTAGTGAAGGTTATTCTGAAGGACAAGTTCCACTACATACACTTCGCGCAGACGTTGATTATGCAACTGCAGAAGCACATACAACTTATGGTATTCTTGGCGTTAAAGTTTGGATTTATAATGGTGAAGTATTACCAGGCCAAACACGTGAAGAAAACTTAAGAAAGCAAGACGAAAGAGCACCACGTCAAGATCGTCCAAGACGCGATCGTGGACCTCGTCGTGACAGCAAGGGAGGCAAATAATTATGTTAATGCCTAAAAGAACAAAATTTCGTCGTCCTCACCGTGTGAGTTATGAAGGAAAAGTTAAGGGAAGAAATGAAATTCTCAATGGCGATTTCGCACTCGTAGCTCAAGAAGGCGCTTGGATTACTAACCGCCAAATTGAAGCAGCACGTATCGCGATGACGAGACATATGAAGAGATTAGGGAAAGTATGGATTAACATCTTCCCACATCTAGCAAAAACGAAGAAACCACTAGAAGTGCGTATGGGCTCCGGTAAAGGTGCTCCTGACCATTGGGTAGCGGTTGTCAAAGTGGGTAAAATTATGTTTGAAGTTAACGGTGTATCAGAAGAAGTTGCAAAAGAAGCGCTCCGTTTGGCATCACATAAATTACCAATCAAGACAAAGATTGTTAAAAGAGGTGAGCAAGCGTGAAAGCGACAGATATTAGAAAGATCAATACACC
>JBAYCS010000081.1:0-4659 GCA_041668625.1 Acholeplasmataceae bacterium
CATGGGAAAGTGTACATGAAGATGCTGAAGTGCTAGAACATGCTTCGAGTGATGAATTGTTATCCCGATTAGACGCCTTTTTAAGTTATCCTAAATATTGTCAGCATGGTAATCCTATTCCTACGCTTAATGGAAAGAGTGCACCAACATTTCATGAGACCATGACCGAATTAAACGTAGGTGATTATTTTGAAGTTGTTCGGGTTTTAGATATTAAAGAACTCTTACTTTATCTAAATGAGAAGCATATTAAACTTTATGATCATTTCAAAATTATAGAGAAAGATGATTTTAATCATTTAATAACCATTCAAAATGAAGATAAAAATTTTATATTGAGTTATAAAACTGGGAAAATGATATTTGTTAAAAAAATATAAAAATTGGGGGTGAGTTTATGCTAAAAGAGTTATTAAATAATCAAAACGAAAAACACATTAAAGCTTTTTTAGATGATCTTCACGCCCACGACTTATCCGAACTTTTTGAAGAATTAGACGATTCTGAAAAAGATCGGCTTTTTAGCATGCTTAGCGATGAAAAGCGCGCTGACTTAGTAAGCTATTTAGAAGTTGATGATGCTGCTTCATTGCTTTCTGAACTAAATATCGATGAACAAGTCGCATTAGTAGAAATGATGGAACCTGATGATGCAGTGGACATTATTCAAGAACTTGAAGACGAAGATCAAGAAGAATTACTTGCTCGATTAGGCGAAGATTCTGAAGTTAGTAGTTTAATTCATTATGACGATGATGAAACCGGCTCTGCGATGACTAATCAAGTCATTGTGGTTCATCCGAATATGGATGTAAAAGATGCGACTAAAATGGTTATTAAAGAAGCTCCAGAGGTGGAAACTATCTCAACTTTGTTTGTTACAGATGATCAACATCAATTTCTTGGAGTGGTTCCATTAAGAAAATTACTGAAAGCTAAAACGCCATGCTTGGTTACTGAGTTGATTCAAGAATCACCCTATGTCATTGATAAAGATCCAATCACACAGTCAATTTCTGCAATCAACAATTATACGATTTATGAAATGCCTGTTTTAAATGAAAAGCATGAACTTGTGGGTATGATCACTCTAGATGATGCTCTTGATATTTATCAAGAAGAAGCACAAGAAGATTTTGAAAAACTTGCTGCATTACCGGATACTGATGAAGAACATCACTTTGTTAAAGCAGCACTCCATAGAGTGCCCTGGTTAATTTTTTTATTAGCTTTATCGATACCAATTTCACTTGTAACTTCTCTATTTGAACATGTTTTAGCGACAGTTGCAATTTTAATCATTTTTCAACCTTTGATTCTAGATTCAGCAGGAAATGTTGCGACTCAAACTTTAGCTGTTACTTTAAAGATGTTATCTACTAAAGAAGAAGGAATGCTTAAAAACTCTGTGAGAGAGATTTTAACAGGAATGATTAATGGATTAGTTATTGGCTTACTTGCTGTCGTTATGACCATTATTTTTGCATGGATTAATCCTTCATTATCAAGTAATCCTTATTCGGTTAGTTTAGTGGTTGGTTTATCTTTATGGTTAACAATCATCATTTCTCCAGTGATTGCTATCATGATACCTGTGACACTCGATAAATTAAACGTAGACCCAGCGATTGCATCAGGACCTTTTATTACAACACTTATCGATGTCGCTGCATTGTTTATTTATTTTGGATTAGCAGTTATCTTACTTGGAGGTTTATAAGATGAAAAATATCAATTTTAAACATTCAGATGAATCAATTGCTAAATCATTAAAAACGAAACATGCCTTTGATATTTCACTTTATTTTTCTCAATTTGATATTGATGAGAAAAAAAGATTAATTTTCTTAATCGATCAACAAAAATTATCCGATATGTTTGTTTTGCTTGATATAGAAAGCCAATGGGAAGTTTTAGAGTTATTATCAGATCATCGGAAGAAAGCTTTACTTAGAAACTTAGAAAGTGATGATTTAAAAGAGTTTATTGCATCTCTTGATGAAGATAAAAAGCAGTTTGTGATTAGTCTTTTATCATCTGTTAAAGCAAAAACGGTCAAGTTACTTTTAGAGTATGAAGAGGATTCTGCAGCTTCAATCATGTCAACAGATTTCATTACGATTAATGAATCCATGACGATAAAAGAAGCGACGAACAAACTTGTAACAACATCAAAAGATCAAGATTATATTGATTCGATTTATGTTTTAGATGATGATAGAAAATTAATCGGAGTTGTGGATTTAAAAGATTTAATTATTGCAAGAAGTAACCAAAGTTTATCAAAAATCATGATGGATGATTACCATTATGTTTATGAAGATGATACGATTGAAACAGCAATTCAAACCGTAAAAGATTATGATAGAAATGCGATTCCAGTCATCGATTCAGATCATCACATGTTGGGAATTGTCACTGCTGATGATATTTTTGATGAAATGATCGAAGATATTGAATTTGATTATCAACGTATGGCTTTACTTGATAATCATGAATCAACATCAACAGCTTTAACGCGTTCAAAACAACGACTTCCTTGGCTACTTTTAGCTGTGGTTCTTAACCTAATCATTGCAAGTTTTTTATCGATTTTTGAAGCGACTATTATTGAAGTGATCGCACTTGTTCTTTTTCAGCCACTAATTTTAGGGATGGCAGGAAATATTGGAACACAAGCTTTAGCGGTGACAATTTTAACATTTCATAAAGAAGACTATGACCATAAAAAAATGCCTAAGACGCATGTACTTAGAGAGTTTTTAATTGGTTTATTAAATAGTGCTTTATTAGGTATTGCAGCTTATCTTATAGTGTACCTTTTTTTATCCATCATTCCTACGGGTTCTCAATCGGCTTTAAGCATGGCTTTTGTTGTTGGAGTTTCAACGTTTTTTAGTATGTTAATTTCTGCATCGATGGGTGTTCTAGTACCAATCTTTTTAAATCGTGTCAATATAGATCCAGCAACTGCATCTGGACCAATTATGACCACTATCAATGATTTAGTTTCACTAGTCATTTATTTTGGAATAGCCACCATAATCTTTCTATAAAAGACTAGATTATGTTATACTAAAACTACTTAAACTTATGCAAAGGACGTTAATATATAATGGAAAAATATTTACAAACTTATCAAGATACTAGACGTAAAATTATTGCCTATAATTACATGGGATTTTTATTTTCTTGGGATCAAGAAACAGAGGCACCAAGCGCTTCTCATGAATTTCGTAGTGAACAATTCCAAGTCATTGTTGAAGAAGCTTATAAGCTATCATCAGACCCAGCCTACATGGAAGCAATTGAAAAACTTTATGAAAATTTGAATTTATTAGAACATGATTTACAAGTTGAAATTAAAAAGCAATACAAAGATTTACGTTGGGTAAAGAAAATACCTAAGGACGAATTTATTGATTATCAAGTTCTTACACAAAATGGATCGAATGTTTGGCAAGTTGCAAAAATGAATAATGATTTTCTTGCATTTCAACCGACTCTAGAAAAAATCGTTGAGTACTTACGTAAGTTTGTCAAATACTTTGAAACAGATACACTTAAAGGCTACGATGTACTCTTGGATATGTATGAAGAGGGTATGGGAATTAACGAATATGATGCCTTTTTTAACAAACTTAGAGAAGATTTAGTTCCATTTGTTTTAGAAGTAACGAAAAATAAACCTATAAAGTTTTCAAGAAAACTTACACATAGCGTTTTTCCAAGTGAACAACAACGTGAATTTTCTCATTACTTAATGGATGTATTTCACTATGATAAAACTAAAGGATTGTTAAAAGAAAGTGCACATCCATTCACAAATGGTGTTGCATCCGTAGACACTAGAATTACAACACATTTTCACGAAGATAATTTGGTTTCATCCATATTTTCAACCATTCACGAAATGGGACATGGTATTTATGAGATGCAAAATGATCCTAAGTATGACAAAACATTTTTACACGGTGGAACAAGCATGGGTATCCATGAATCACAGTCAAGAATGTATGAAAATATGTTGGGACGTGCGAAAGAGTTTTGGGAAGTCCATTATTCTAAGTTAGTAGAAATATTTCCAAAACAATTAAAAAATGTTACAGTAGATGAATTTGTTCAATACATTAACACAGCTAAACGATCATTAATTCGTATTGAAGCAGATGAATTAACATATTCACTCCATATTATGGTGAGATATGAACTTGAAAAATTGTTGATCAATGGGAAATTAAAAGTAAAAGATCTTCCAAAAAAATGGAAACAACTCATGGGTGAATATGTTGGAATTAGACCAAAAAATGATACAGAAGGTGTCTTGCAAGATATTCATTGGTCAGGTGGATCTTTAGGGTATTTTCCAACTTATGCACTTGGATCGGCTTATGCTGCTCAAATTTATCATGCGATGAATCAAGATATCAATGTCAAAGAAGCAATTCAAAACAATCAAATGGATAAAATTAATGCTTGGTCAAAAGAACATATTCACAAATATGCAAGTTCGAAGACACCAAAAGAATTGATGTTAATAGCAACCAAAGAGCCATTTAACCCTATGTATTATGTGAATTACCTCAAAGAAAAATTTAGTAAGTAAAAAGGATAATCTATGTATTCATTACGCTCTCTTTATCAAATTGGCTTTGGACC
>JBAYCS010000082.1:0-4655 GCA_041668625.1 Acholeplasmataceae bacterium
ATGGGAGAAGTAAAACTTTTAGAGGGGACAGCTAAGGATATTGAATCATTCTTAAGAAAAGAATATGAAGTAAATCAAAATCAAGCATTCATTTGTTCAGATGAACTTGCACAAACTATCCATTTTGTGACATCAAAACCGATAGGGTCAATTTATAAACTTGACTTAATCGCTAAAAATTTATTTTCAGCATTAAGAGAAATGGATGAGCTACATATTGAACACATCTATGTCGAGTTTTTCCCCCAAGATCACATTGGTCATGCCATTATGAATCGCTTACTAAAGGCATCAGGTTATCAAGTGATTAAATTATCGAATTCATGATTCTGTTTAAATAGGTATTATATGAGAGGAATCCAATTATGATTGAAGTTATTTACACGAATCGACTTGTATTAAGACCTTATAGAATAGAAGATATCGATGCAATTCATTATTACGCATCGCATGAAGATATCGCTAAGTACACACTTTGGGGACCTAATACCTACGAAGAAACAGTCAACTTTGTAAATGAAATCATTCATAAATTCTACCAAGAAAATCCTGTGACACATTTGGAATACGCAATTGATTATGATGGGAAAATGATTGGTGGTGTTTCAATCCACTTACACCTAGATAAAAACGAAGGTGAAATGGGTTGGATTCTAAATCCAGATTTTCATCATTTAGGAATAGCAACTGAAGCTGCAGAGGCTTTAAAGCAATATGTCCTAAAAAAATACAAGCTACATAGAATTTTGGCGACATGTGATGCAAGAAATAAGGCATCAGTTAGTGTCATGATGAAATTAGGAATGACAAAAATTAAAACAGATAAAAATGCAAGAAAAAATAAAGAAACCGGAATATATGAGTTCGTTGAACTAACTTATGAAGTGATTACATCTAGGCAAGTCATGAAACATCATGTTTGAATGATTCTAGGAAAATAGGTAAATAGTTGTGTTTTCTGATGTTGAATATCGAATTAAAAGAAAAAATAAAATCTTGTTTTCGCATGACAGTCAATGTCTAAAATCTTTATTTGATTTAGTCATGCAACAAAGTCATAAAGTTCTCATCATGTGGGCTCTTGATGGTGCGACATCGATTCTTCCTCAATTAGAAGCCAAATACATTGGTGAAACTAGATTTAGTGAATGCATCGAATTATCAGAAAGATGGGCAACAGGAGATATTAAAATGAAACAGGCTAAACAAGCCATTTTAGATGTTCATGCGATAGCTAAAACATTAGATGATCAAGAAATGGTTGCCCTTTGTCATGCGATTGGACAGGCATGTTCAACCGTTCATGTAAAGACGCATGCAATTGGACTAGTACTCTATGAATTGACATCAATTGTTCTAAAATATGACAAAGCACACTATCAAGAGGCCGTGATTGATAAGATCAATGATTATCACCAAAAATTAATATATTGGAGTAATAACCCTAATGTTGAACAGAGAATTTGGGCTAAATTCTTATAATTTTCATAGGAATTATTCATCGGAGCTTACATGATAAAAAAACTGGATTTATATGACAAGTTGATATGTCGAAAAATCTTAGACCTGCAAAAATTATCTTATCAAGTGGAAGCAGATCTCATTGGATTTGATGATATTCCAACTTTAAATGATTCAATTAAAAGTCTAATGGATTCGCATGAGATTTTTTATGGCTATTTTATGGATCAAAATCTAGTGGGGATTATCGCATATGAAGTTAACCAAGACATAGGAGATATATGCAGACTAGCCATACATCCTTCTTATTTTAGAAAAAATATCGCACAAAACTTACTTCATCATATTGAAGAGCTGAATCCCAATATTGATAGATGGTATGTTACAACAGGAAAAGATAATATACCAGCAATTAAATTCTATATAAAGCAAGGATATAAAAAGGTTAAAGATTTTAAAGTTAATGAAAAATTATGGATGTCAAAGTTTCAAAAAATCAAAGGAAGTGAAAAATGATGAAATACACTGAGATTAATTCAAAAACAATTGACAGATGGATTGAAGATGGTTGGGAATGGGGAGTTCCCATTAGTCATGAAGCATTTGTAAGTGCGAAAAACGGCCAATGGACGATGTTACTCACTCCAACGAAACCAGTACCTAAAGCATGGTTTCCTGACTTAAAAGGACTCAAAGTATTAGGTTTAGCTTCAGGTGGTGGGCAACAAATGCCGATTTTTGCTGCTTTAGGCGCAAGTTGTACGGTTTTAGATTATTCAAAAAAGCAAATTGAAAGTGAAATTTTAGTGTCTATACGAGAAGGATATAAGATTGAAACGGTATGTGCAGATATGACATTGAAATTGCCTTTTGAGGATGAAACATTCGACTTGATTTTTCATCCAGTTTCTAATTGCTATATTGAAGATGTGATTCATGTTTGGCATGAATGTGCACGTGTTCTAAAAAAGGGTGGAAGATTATTAGCTGGCTTAGATAACGGATTTAATTTTTTATTTGATGAAGATGAAGATGAATCAAAAATAAAACATAAACTTCCATTTAACCCATTGAAAGATCCAAAACTACTAGAAATGCTCGAGAAAAATGATGATGGTGTACAGTTTTCTCACTCAATTGATGAACAAATTGGTGGTCAACTTAAGGCAGGGTTTATATTATGCGATATTTATGAAGACACCAATGGGTATGGATTACTTCATGAACATGGAGTACCCACTTTTTGGGGAACTTTAGCGATAAAAAAATAAAAATTATTTAAGAGGAGTTTACCCATGAAACTATGGAAAAACGGCATTTTTTATACGATGTATCAAGACACAGACATCGTGACCAAAGTGTTAACGCACCAAGGTAAAATAATCGCGCTTAATGAAGAGGTTAATCACTATAAACCTGATGAGATCATTGATTTGAATGGTGGCTATGTATTTCCTGGATTTAATGACAATCATATGCATCTTCTTGGTTATGGGAAAAGTTTGTTTAGTTTAAATGTTTTCATGAATCCTTCAAAAGAAGAAGTGCTCAAACAAATTAAAACACATTTTAATCACGAACTGTTTCGTGTGGTTGGTTATTTAAATGTTGGGATTACAAAATTTGACTTAGATTTGATATCTAAAGATCAAGTGATTTTATTAAGACATAATGACTTTCATAGTTTCACAGTAAATTCATATGCACTAAACTTATGTGGCATTACTCATGAAACAGGAATTATGATTGAACTCGAAGCTCAACCATTTGAAAAACTATGGGCTCAAGAGTCTGATCAAGATTTAAGAATAAAAACAAAAAAAGGGATCGAACAACTTCACAAGTACGGGATCACATCAATTGTTACTGATGATTTATCTTATTATCATAGTTATCTAGATACTTTAAAAATAATTAATGATGTTACTAAAGAAAACCCTTTAAGAGCAAACCTCTTAGTTCATCATCAAGTTCTAGAAGATTATGTACAAGATTCATACAAATCTAATCTTAATAATCCTTATCTTTCTTTTGGGTGGGTTAAGGTTTTTTATGATGGAACATTCTCATCTAAAACGGCTTACTTAATGGATTTTTATAAAAATGAAAACCATCACGGATATTCCATGGGTCAAGATAATTTTGAACTTGTCTTAAATCAAGCAAGACAAAATCATCTAGGAATCGCAGTGCATACGATTGGTGATAAAGCACTATATGAAGTCGTTGAATCCATAAAAAAATATCCACCTAAAAAAGGATTTTATGATCGGATTATCCATGCTTCTTTAGCCAATGAAAAAATCATTCAAATGATGAAAGGCATGCCAGTGATCCTTGATATTCAGTCACAATTCATCTCGAGTGATTTACCAAGAGTATTAGACATTTTTAATCAAGTCCCCATGATCTATCCACTAAAATCATATCTAGATGCTCAAATTCTCACGGTAGGTAGTTCAGATGCCCCCATTGAAATACCTGATCCTTTATTAGGGATTTCGATATCAGAATCTAGAGAGATAGATCACAAGATCTATCAAAAAGAACAAAGACTTTCTAGGTTTGAAAGTATTCGTTTATATACCAAAGATGGGATACTTAATCCTCATATTAATAGAGGTCACATTGATGTTAGTTATTTGGCAGATTTCACGGTATTTGACAAAGACTTAATGACCTGCTCAAAAGAAGAACTGACTAAAGCAAAGGTTTTAATGACGGTTATTGACGAAAAAATAGTGCATCAAAAATAAAATTCAAAGGATGTTATCATGAGAACTATCGCAATCTTATCATTTTCAGTGATTTTAATATCATTTTTGATCATTCAATCATTTATCTTAAAACATATCTACGATAACAATGTTGAAAGAGCAAAGAAGTCTACTTGGAGCGCTCTATTCGTTATGCTATTTGGGACATATGCCGTTCTGTTTTTTATTACAGAATACTTAAACCAAGAGAATTATGAATCAAATTTGACCATCACACTTGAAGCGATTTTCATCGTTTATTTAATGATTTTGTTAGTATTTCAAGTGTTTGAAACAATAAAACTTAGAAAAATGGAAAGAATTGGCATGCTAGGGTTTGTTCCTTTCATATCAAGAGCGATATCGATTCTTTATATGTTAGCATATTTAAGTCTCTATACACTCCCTTAATAACTTTACTTTTAATTAAAGTTAAAG
>JBAYCS010000083.1:0-4630 GCA_041668625.1 Acholeplasmataceae bacterium
ACTTTGGTGTTGAAACGTGGTTCTATCCACTTGGCTCATGTACAATGAAGTATAACCCTAAAATTAACGATGAATTAGCGACTTTACCAGGGTTTGCCAATATTCACCCCCTACAACCTGAAAAGACTTTACAAGGGGTGTTACGCATATATTATGAAACACAAGAAATGCTTGCTAAAATCTCAGGTTTAAAAGCATATTCATTAAATCCATTTGCAGGAGCTCATGGTGAACTTGCAGGCTTGATGATTATTAAAGCTTATCATGAAAAAAATAATGATAAAAAACGTAATATTATCATCGTTCCTGATAGTGCACATGGAACAAATCCAGCAAGTGCTACAGTTTGTGGATTTGATACAGTCGAAATTAAATCTAACCCAGATGGCACCGTTAATATTGAAGCTCTCAAAGCAGTATTATCTGATGAAATTGCAGGTTTAATGCTAACCAATCCAAATACTGCGGGTGTCTTTGAAAAAGATATCAAAGAAGTCTCACGTCTAGTCCATGAAGCTGGTGGATTACTTTATTATGATGGAGCAAACTTAAATGCTCTATTAGGTAAAGCTAAACCTGGAGATATGGGATTTGATATTACACATATTAATCTTCATAAAACATTCTCAACACCTCATGGTGGTGGAGGACCTGGTTCAGGACCTGTCGGAGTTTGTGAAAAACTTGTTGAGTTTCTACCAAATCCAATTATTGATGTTAAAGAAGGAACATACTTTTTTAGAAACTCTAAAGACTCGATTGGAGCACTCGGTGGATTCTATGGGAACGCAAGTGTTTATTTAAGAGCTTATGTATATCTTCTAACATTTGGTAAAGAACACATTTCAGATATTGGACCTCTTGCAGTACTTAATGCTAACTACATCAAAGATTCACTTAAAGATCTCTTTGAACTACCTATTGACGGCCATTGTATGCATGAGTTTGTCTTTGATGGATTAAAAGATCAATCCACAGGCGTTAAGACACTTGATATTGCAAAACGGCTACTAGATTATGGTGTTCATGCTCCTACTATTTATTTCCCACTTATATTCTCTCAATCGATGATGATTGAACCTACAGAAGTCGAATCAAAAGAAACACTTGATAACTTTATCCATATCATGAGAATAGTTGCTAAGGAGGCTATTGAGAATCCAGAACTTGTTAAAACTGCACCTCATACAACCTTAGTCAGAAGATTAGATGAAGTGAAAGCAGCAAGAAACCCAATCGTTAAATTTAAAGATATTAAATAAAAAAAGGCTCAATAGAGCCTTTTTCTTATATTTCCATTTCAGTAATTACACGTTTTGCGATTGAATCGTATGCTTTAGCAGCACCTCCAGATTTATAGAGGTAACCACCTTCTTCAGGTTGACCAATTGGGATTTGTTCAAAAAGATCACATCCTAATTTTTTAGCGACTGTTGCTCCGCCACCTGAACCAAAAATAAATTCACGTTTTTGATTACATGGGTTTAAATAATAACTCATATTCTCAACAACACCAATCACATCATGGCCAATATGTTGTGCACCAAGACCTGCCTTGACGGCAACACTTGCAGCATTGACATGTGGTGTAGTTACAACTAATATTTTACTCTTTGGTACATAGGTTTTAACATCAAGTGCTACATCCCCAGTTCCTGGTGGAAGGTCAATCAATATTAAATCAATCCCATCTTGCCACTTGACACCATTGAAAAAGTGAACAAGCATTTTACCTAACATTGGTCCACGCCACATGAGTGGTTTTTCTGGTGGCATGAAAAATTCTGTTGAAATAACTTCTATTCCATCTTTATTAAGTGGAATCATTTTTTCATCTTCAGTCGATGATAAAGGTTTCACATCAACTTCTAAAATATAAGGAATACTTGCTCCATATACGTCTGCATCGATAATCCCTACTTTTTTACCTTGTCTAATCAGTGCTGCAGCTAAGTTTGCAGTCACACTTGACTTACCAACGCCACCTTTACCGGAAGCTATCGCCAAATATTTAATTGGTTTTTCACCAGCGGGGATAAATTCTGATTCAAAAAAATCAATCTTAATCCCTGGAAATCCAAGTTCGATTTTAACGAGTTTAATGATTTGGATTTTCATTTGTTGTTCATACTTTGATTTATCCTTTAGATAAATTTCAAGTTCAGCAACTCCAGTAGGTCCAACGACTAATTTTTTAATCCCATTAACTTCTTTAAATGTTCTATTAAAGCCTGGATCAACGACTTGTTCAATCTTACTACGTAATTCATCATATATCATGACTTTCACCTCAACGCTATTATAACAAAAAGCATTCTTGAATGCTTAAATAATGATAATACTTCAGACATGAAATTGACTTTTAAGGGAAATAATCTATAATATAAGTATGCTTTCCGTTGATAAAAATCATATTAAAAAGGGATGTGAATTGTATGCTCCTTAAGGGCATTCCAGTAAGTCCAGGCTACGCCGTAAGTCATGTTTTAATTCTTGATGATATCACGATTGATTATTCTAAGAAAATGATTGATCATCCAGAGGATGAAATCAAACGATACCATCAAGCCATTAGTAAAACTAAAGGACAGCTTGAAGCATTAATTCAATCCACTAAAAAGTTGACGCATCCAGAATCTGCGTCCATTTTATCTTCACATCTCGCACTTCTTTTGGACCCAGAAGTCACAAAAGCGGTTGAACATAAAATCAAACAAGAATCATGTAATTTGATTTATGCCATTAAGGCAGTTGCTGAAGAATATATTAAGCAATTTAATGAGATGCAAGATCTTTATTTAAAAGAACGTGTCACTGACTTAATCGATGTAACAGAACGTGTGATTAAAAATGCATTAAATATTGCTCTTATTGATTTATCACTGATTGACCATGAAGTCATCTTAGTTGCAAAAGACTTAAAGCCTTCACAAGCTGCACAAATGAATAAAAAATTTGTAAAAGGGTTTGTGACTCAACAAGGTGGTAAAACATCACATAGTGCCATTATCGCAAAACTCATTGGTATCCCTGCCGTGGTAGGTGTCAAAAATTTATTTGATCATGTTATTGATGGTGAAGAAATTATCTTAGATGGTACTAAAGGTGAACTGCACCTTAATTTTGAAAATACGCTTAAAGAAACTTATGAGCATTTGATAAATCAAATAAAATCAGAAAAACAGAGCTTAAAATCGCTTATCAAACAAAAAACAAAAACCAAAGATGGTAAAGAAATAGAACTCTATGCCAATATTGGATCAAACCATGACCTACCTTATGTCATTGACAACGATGCAGAAGGTATCGGATTATTTCGTACTGAACTTCTATTTATGGACCGTCTAAGTATGCCTTCTGAAGATGAGCAATATGAAATCTATAAAGATGTGCTATCGACAATGTATCCAAAACCTGTTACCATTCGAACCATCGATATTGGTGGTGATAAGTACTTGCCTTATTTACATCAAGAAAAAGAAGCTAATCCATTTCTAGGAAAACGTGCGATTCGTTTATGTCTTGATCATGTTGAGTTTTTCAAAGTTCAATTAAGAGCTCTCCTTAGAGCCTCTATTCATGGAAACTTAAAAATCATGTTTCCCATGATTGCAACTAAAGATGAATTTTTGGATGCAAAAGATATTGTTTTAGAAGTTCAAGAAGAACTCATTGAAAAAAACATACCTTATCATATCGTAGAATTAGGTGTCATGATTGAAATTCCAGCTGCTGCACTTACTGCAGATGATTTAGCAAATGCAGTTGACTTCTTCTCTATTGGTACCAATGATTTAATTCAATACACATTTGCAGCTGATAGAAACCATGAATCATTAGGTTATTTATATCAACCATTTAATCCAGGATTAATTAAATTAATTAATATGGTATGCGAAGCTGCAAAAGATCACAAAATTTCTGTCAGTGTTTGTGGAGAAATGGCTTCAGATTTAAATGCGATTCCACTTCTTATCGGTCTTGGTGTCGATCATTTATCAATGAGTCCAGAAAGCATCTTAAAAGCTAGACAATTAATCAAAAAGTTTGATACTTATGATTTAGGTAAACTTGCGAAAAAAGCAGTTCGTGCTAATGATCAATATGAAGTAATTGATATGATTCAATTACTACTAGATGAATATAAAAAATAACGCTAAATAATTTAGCGTTTTTTTATCCGTAAATATCTGTATAACCCCAAATAATAGTGTTTGAGGTACTTGCCCAACCATCTCGCCATCCAGATGGTTTTTCTTCATGCTGCACATAAATAGTCATTCCTGGATGCATCGCAAATGTTAAATATGACACAATCATGACCGTATTTGGAATATATACTTCTTCTAGGTTTGGAGATGTGAATGCGTGGTACTCAATTGAAAAAATCAATGAACCTTCTTCAAATTTTACAATTTCAAGTCCTGTATTAAAAAATGATGATTCTCCAATCGTCTTTACTTCTTTAGGGACAACATAATTCCCTGATCTTGCAGGAGGAAAAGCTACCAATTTTGATAAATCTTTAGTCATTAAAACGCCATCAACATCTATATATAGAGGATTTTCAAGATCAACATGAAAATTATAAATATTTTTCGCACCTTTAAATGCATCATAGATGATATCA
>JBAYCS010000084.1:0-4603 GCA_041668625.1 Acholeplasmataceae bacterium
ATTATAAAACTTCGTGGAACAAGATAACTGGATACCATAAAGACTATCGCTCAACAGTAAAGCTCTTTTATCAAGGCTGTCCAGAACCGATTGAATGTTCAGAGGATCATTCTGTTTTTGTTCTCAGGAAGGATTATTCTATAAAAGAAAAAGAAGCAAGCGAATTAAAAGCAGTCAAAGAAGATTTAAGAGCGAAGCTCCAAGAAGAGCGCAAAAAATTAGCAGATAGTTATAAAGAAGAGCGCGCAAAGGTTTTACTTAAAGCAAAAAAAGAAAAAGAACGATTACAAAAAATAGAAGCAAATCGCAAAAAAGCGCTGAAAGTTAAATCAAGTGAAGCGTTAAAGAAGAAAAAGAGTGCGTTACAAAAAGCGCATCAAAAGAGCTTAGCAGACGAAAAAAAGAAGCATGATGCAAAGCTAAAAGGCTTAAATAAATTAAAGTAATCAAGAGTTGAGGCATATGAAAAAAATCGTAAACATTTTAATTACAATTTTAACAGCAATTATCTTTATGTTGTCGATCTATATCATTATTGGCAGCACGGTTGCTATAAAAAATAATGAACTGTTTAGAATGTTTGGATATTCATATGCAGTTGTGCCAACCCCGTCGATGGAAGGAAATAAAAAAGATAATTTCAGTTCCGGAGATGTGGTCTTAATCTATGATGCACCGTATGAAGATTTAGCGATTGGTGATATCATCGTCTTTAAATCAAGTGATGATTCAAAATTAATCATTCACCGAATTATCGATGCCGATGGTTTTGGGTTTGTTACAAAAGGTGACAACAACGAATTTCCAGATTTTGGTATTGTCACGAAAGATGTTTATCGAGGTAAATACAAAACACACTTTGAATTATTTGGTATTGGCTTATGGCTTACCGATGTTCGAATGATGGTCATTGGTGGCATCATTGGTATTTTATTTATATCGATTTTATATCAAATATTTAAGATGGTATGGCAAATTAAAAAACAACGCTTAAAAGACTATGAAAACGAATTAAAAAATCGTAAGGATTGATAACCATGAAAAAAGGATTGTTACAAACGGTTGTACTGTTTATCGTATCGTTATTAATGTTAATGACATCCATTTTCGCTTGGTTTTCGATTACAGATCGAACGGATGTTGGAAGTATTGTTGGTCAAACGGCAAATTTAAAAGCGGAACTCTCATTTTATGTTAAACGAAATGACAGCCCAACATACACTTTAATTAATACCATTGAAAAAATGCATGTATTTTTTAAAAACATGGTTCCAAGTGATCAAGTTCACTTTATGATTACGATTGAAAACACTGGAAATGTTGATTTATCTGCCGATGTATTATTTCCAAATGTCGAAAGTGATAATCCGTATGTTGGATTTGATATGCGTGATATTTACTACTTAAAAAGTGGGGCCTACAATCTATATGAAAATAAAGATGATGACGAAGATTTTGATTTAATCGCCCCAGATCACATCTTTAAACCATACGAAGATATAGCCATAGCAGAGGCACTTAATCCAGTCATTCTCTTTCCGGGCGAAGAGCATGAACAAGAGCTTAATCCGTACCGAATGACAAATATTACGGTTAATAATCATCTCAGCGTCTTAACAAATTACCAACTTGCAGTAAATGAAAAGATAACGCTCATGTTTACGATTATCTATGATGAAGATACATCACATATCAATTACACACATGGAAGCTTTCTACTCAATAAAATATTTATATACATTAATTAAAGGGGAATAAAAAAATGAAAATTAAAAAAATATACATACTCATACTTGGACTTATCATCGCAGTAGGAGCATTGACAGGTAGCATTCTTGCTTGGCTTACAGATACAGGCACAACCGCTGATAAAACATTTACAGTTGGTGATGTAACCTATACATGGACGCCAGGAACGTTAGTAGATAATCCAGTCGTTCCAGGACAAAACATTATCGCTACACTTTCGCCATATCAGTTGACCAATAGTTCAACTGTAGATTCTGAAATTAGAATGAGAATAACCATTACCTATGATGAAGGCACAGCTCCAAGTGCTGATCATGCTGTCGATGCTACGGACTTAGTTATATTTACCTTAGGCACCGGATGGGTCTATGATACGGATGCGTATTATTACACAAAGGGAACTGCAGTGCCTGCAACCAATACAACGCCATTTAATGTTCTCACAGGGCTTGTACTTGATGGAGCACAAGTGGGAAATGATTTTTCCGGTATTGTGTTTACAATGAGCTTGGTATTTGAAGCAAAACAGGCGGATTATGTGACTTGGGCAGAATTAGGAACAGCTAATATTGACTTTGGGACTGGATTAACACCATAATAATGATTTTAAAACGAATTGAAAATATTTTATTTTTCATCCTAGCTTTGATACTCACCCTTACTCTAGCAGCAAGATTTTTTGGTGTTGAAACCTTTGTTGTTTTAAGTGATTCAATGTATCCAAGCTTTCGAACAAATGATTTAATCTTTGTTCAAAAAATAGAACATCTTTCAAAAGAAACATTAGAAATAGGTGACATTGTTGCGTTTAACCGTAATGGAAAACTAACCATTCACCGTATTGTCGAGCTAAATGATATGAACCTTATGACAAAAGGCGATAATAATGACGTCGATGATCATCCGATTTTGTATTCCGATATTTACGGCAAACATCTCTTTTCGGTCTATCAACTCGGTTTATTATTACAACCCCTCATACTCATTGTTATCGGGTCATTGTTTGCGGTCTATAAAATCAGTTTTAAACTGGTTCGGGAGCTACGCAAAAAGGAGTAACAAAACGTGAAAAGAGCTATCTTGTTAAAATCCATTATGTTTGCATTTACGCTGATAGCATTTTTAACATCAGCGATTTTTGCTTGGATGACCTTTAGCGAGCAAACACAATCGATTATTCTCTATCATGGAAACATTAAAGAATTTATTGAATTTTATCAATTAATCGATCCAGATTATGATGGAGAAGATATAAATGATCAATACATGCAAATTACAAGCCCAAAAGTGTTTTCTAATGTGACCCCTGGGCAAATATATGCATTTAAATTAGAAGTAACAAACCAAGGGACAATTCCTGCCCATTTAAGTGTAGAACTAAATTTGAGTGCAACGAGCGACTTAGCGTTAAAAGAAGTTATGAAAATAACGTATACGAGTCCGACGGATGAAGATTCATATTTAGAAGATAGCATGTTGTTATTTGATTTTATTGTTTTAGAGGTCGACCAAACGTATACGTTTTACTTTAATATAATAATCTCAGGCGATATGGGGAACACGTTTAAAAACAAATCGTTAATTATTGAAAATCTAACGATTAGACTCGATCAAATACAACCAGATATTTAAGCCAATCAAGAAGGACCGAAATGATGAAAAAAAGATTAATTATATTTATCATGTTAATCATTTTATTCGCAACAAGTGCTACCGTTGGTGCTTTTTTAACTGACAGCAAAGATGTTGATAATCAATTTGATGTCGGTTTTGTAGAAGTTGATCTCTTGGTTGACTTTAAAAAAGATGGCTTAATTAAATCAACCAATTTGGAACCACAACTTGATCAGACACATGTTAAAAAAGGTGTTTATCGCGTGGATATTACGGATAGTTCGGATATGCAGTTTATCGAAAACTTGCGTGTTAGATTTGAAGTTAAAAGTAGTGTGGAGACTTATTTTAGATTTAAAATGTATCAATCGCTAGTCATTAAAACGGTGAACACACAAGGTGTCATTTCTGAATATGCGATTAAAGCGGATTTTGATTATAACATGGAAAGTGATTTTTACGTTCATACAGATGGTTATGTGTATTACAAAAATAAGGTTAAACGAAATAGCGATCATTCTCCATATGAAATCTATTTTATAGCCGAGTATTTTGAAGGACAAATATTTAATGCAGCACCTCTTGGGCAAGAGCTGCAAATCTCTTTTGATGTTGAAGCGGTCCAAGCAAATGGTGGGGCATTCAATAACTGGGGTTTAATAACGCCGCCGTGGGGAGGTAGTTGGTCATGAAAAAAATTATATCCGTGTTGTTATTGTTAGCCGTATTTAGTTTTGCGTTAGGGTTATTTATGATGAGCCCAATGATTAATGCAGCGAATACAATAAGAGATCACTTGACGGAACATAGTTTCGATCAAATTTTACCGACATATGAAGATAGCCAATATCTAACGTATAATGAATTAAGAACATTAATTGACGGCTATATTGCGAATAGCCAAAATGTTGTGAGTAAGATTGATCAAGACATTGTCAATGAAAATATTGTTATTCGGTTTGATACGGCACAAGAATTATACCGTTTTTCAGTTGATGTGAGTTATTTAGATTCGAATAAATATGAAACCGAAAACTATAAACTTAGCCTAGCTGTTCGTGAGAAGTTAGCTTCTTTGGACTATGTTTTAGGAAAAGATATTGATTACTCGGTGATGAAATCAAGAAAGTTTATTCCAATTGGCTTTGATTTTGTAAAAGTAGATTCAACACCACATTACCTAGCTTTCACAGGCACATTTAATGGTTTAGGTTTTGAGATTAGTAATCTTTATGTTGCA
>JBAYCS010000085.1:0-4557 GCA_041668625.1 Acholeplasmataceae bacterium
GTAATTACTTTATCTGATCACCGCGAACTTGATTTTGCCAATAAATATGGCACAAACATTAAAGAATTAAGATTACAAGCAAGAAGCGTCTTTGTTCTAGATGAAAATAGAAAGATCTTATACATCGAATATTTAGATGAAATGAGTGAACATCTAGACTACGACAAATTAACTGATTTTGTGAAAGCATTACCGAAAGAATAGTCTTTCGGTTTTCTTTTTTTATGTGGTATAATAGTCAAAGAATTAGGAGTGAAACCATGGGTTTATTTAAGAAGTTATTTGGAAGAAAACCAAGAGATGAGCGCTATGCGCTGGGCTTACATAAAAGTAAAGAAAATCTAGCTTCACTAAAAGCAATTTTAGCGAAAAGTAAAACGATAGATGATGACCTTTTCGATGCACTTGAAGATGTGTTTATTCAAGCTGACATCGGAATCGATACGGTCATCTATTTTATGGACCAACTTAGACTTGAAGTCAAAAATAAAGCAATTAAAGATCCTAATGACTTATCAGAGATTATTGTGGATAAGATGTTTGAAATTTACTTAAAAGATGAATTGGTTGATACTGAGCTTCAATATGACGAAGATAAGCTCAATATTTATTTATTCGTTGGCGTTAATGGCGTTGGTAAAACGACATCCATTGGTAAACTTGCTAAACAATATAAAGATATGGGTAAAAAAGTGATGTTGGTTGCCGCAGATACATTCCGCGCAGGAGCGATTAATCAGCTTGTTGAGTGGGGTAAACGAAGTGACACATTTGTGTTTACGAAAGCTGAAGGCTCAGATCCTTCGTCAGTGATTTATGATGCCTTAAATTTAGCATTAAAAGAAAAGTATGATGTGGTCTTATGTGATACAGCAGGAAGACTACAAACAAAAGTTAATTTAATGGCTGAATTATCAAAAATGAAGCGTGTGATTGAAAAAATGGTGCCTGGTGCACCTCAAGAAACTTTATTAGTCATTGATGCAACCACGGGTCAAAATGGTATGCGTCAAGCGGAAGTGTTTAAAGACGCAACAGAGGTTACGGGTATTATTTTGACGAAATTAGATGGCACAGCTAAAGGTGGTATTGTTTTAGCGATTAGACATTTATATGGCTTACCGATTAAGTATGTAGGACTTGGTGAAAGGATTACCGATCTTGTGATGTTTGATGTTGAGGAATATATTTACGGGCTTTTCAAAGATTTCTTTTAAGGAGCAGTTATGGAAACCTTAGATAAAAAAGAATATTTGAATCAATTGTTTGACCTTTATGAGCTTTTATTGACCGAAAAACAAAGGCTTTATTTTGAGCATTATTATAAAGAAGACTATTCACTACAAGAAATCTCAGAACTATATAAAGTGAGTCGAAATGCGATATTTGATCATTTGAAAAAAGTTGAAGAACATTTAGTTGATTTTGAAGATAAATTAAAATTATTAAATCTAAAGAATAAACGTTTAGAACTCATTGAAAAAATTAGCACGTCTAAGGATTTAACCTTACTCGAAGTATTGCGAAAGTTGGATGAACCATGGTAGAAAATAGTTTAAGCTCACGCTTGCAGATGGCTATGCGCCGAATCACCGGACGTGGGGCACTTAATGAAACAGATATCGATGAAATGATGCGAGAGGTCAGACTCTCGCTTTTAGAAGCTGACGTTAATTTTAAAGTCGTCAAGACATTTATTCAAAATGTTAAAGAAAAAGCAGTAGGAGAAAAGATTTTAAAAGGTTTGAACCCTGGTCAACAAGTCGTTAAAATTGTTCATGATGAGTTAAAGCGTGTCATGGGTGAAGAGACAGAAGGTATTCGTTATAACATGAGTGGTCTAACGACGATTATGACGATTGGTCTTCAAGGTTCAGGGAAAACGACTGCGATTGGTAAATTGGGTGTTTATATTCGGAAAGTAGAAAAAAAGAAAGTTATGTTTATTGCAGCTGACGTCTACCGTCCAGCAGCCATAGAACAATTAAAAACCATTGGTAAAGGAATTGATGTTGAAGTCTTTGAACAAGGACTCATTGATGCAAGAACGATTGTTAAAAACGGCTTAGCTTATGCCAAAGAAAAACATTATGATGTGGTGATCATCGATACTGCAGGCAGACTTCATATTGATGAAGTCATGATGCAAGAATTGATTGATATCAAAGCATTTGCTAAACCTCATGAGATATTACTCACCGTGGATGCGATGACAGGTCAAGATGCAGCAAATATTGCGAAAAGTTTTCATGACCAATTAGACGCTACTGGAGCCATTTTAACTAAAATGGATGGTGACACTAGAGGTGGGGCTGCATTATCGATTCGTGAAGTTTCACAAATTCCCATAAAGTTTTCATCAACCGGTGAAAAGATGGATGCGTTTGAAGTGTTTCATCCTGAACGTATGGCATCACGAATTCTTGGGATGGGGGACGTTTTAACGTTAATTGAAAAAGCAACAGAATCCATTGATGAAGATGAAGCAACCGGCATGATGGAAAAATTGATGAGTGATACATTTAACTATAATGATCTACTCAAACAATTTAAAATGATTAAAAAAATGGGTTCAATGAGTAAAATTTTAGGTTTCTTACCAGGCATGAAAAATGTTAAAGAGGCAGCTGCTAACATCGATGATAGAGAATTTGAAAAAATGGGTGTTTTAATTACTTCGATGACGGAAGCAGAAAAGAAAGATCCTAAGCTTATTGACCAATCGAGCCGAAGAAGAGAAAGAATTGCTAAAGGTGCTGGCATGAGTGTGAGTGATTTAAACAGACTCCGCCAATCATTAGACACACAAAAAAAGATGATGAAAAAAATGATGAACATGGACGAAAAACAACTAGAGAGTTTACAAAGAAATCCTAATCAAATGCTACCCCAAGCCAAAGTTAAGAAAGGCAAAGGGAAAGGTAAGGGTCAATTCCGAGTTCGGTGACCCTTATTTTTATCCACAAATGTCGTGGGAAATTTCTTAAATAAACCATGTTAGAATACACTTGAAGGAGACTATGACATGAAAAAACTTATTTTAATTGATGGAAACTCCATTCTTTTTCGCGCATATTACGCGACAGCATACCCAGGAGCAACCCTGATGCAATCTACCAAAGGGGTTTATACCAATGCATTATTCGCGTTTGTGGGGATGTTTGAAAAGATTATAACAGAAGATGTTAAAGAAGCTTTAGTCGCTTTTGACACGAAAGAACCAACCAAAAGACATATCGCTTATGAAGGCTATAAAGCTGGAAGAGTTAAAATGCCTGAAGAACTTGCCGAGCAAATCCCTTTAATCAATCAGTATATCGATTTACTAGGTGTTAAACAATATAGTAAAGCAGGATATGAAGCAGACGATATTATCGGAACACTTGCAAAACGCGGCCAAGATGCAGGTTATCACGTCGAGATATTTTCATCGGATCGTGACTTATTACAACTAGTGGACGATCATATCACAGTAAATCTCTTAAAAAAAGGGATGAAAGAAGTACATTCATTTGATCCCAAAACTCTCAAAGAAACGTATGAGCTCACCCATCATCAAATGATCGATTTAAAAGCACTCATGGGTGATCCTTCAGATAATATTCCAGGTATTCCTGGTGTGGGTGAAAAAACAGCAGTTAAATTACTTTTAGAATATGAAACATTAGAAAACGTGTTAGCCCATAAAGAAGACATCAAAGGTAAACTTGGCGAACGAATTATGGAACATGAAGAACTTGCTAAATTATCTAAAGAACTTGTCACCATTGATTGTGATGCTAACATTGAAATATCTGTCAATGATTTAATTATCAAAGAGACAAAATCAAGTGAACTTGCTAGTTTTTTCCAATCTCTTGATCTACATGTGTTTGTTAAAAAAATGGATCAAGTTCAAACAAATCCTACATGGGATTATCAATTGATTAATGATGAAGAAGTATTAAAAAAAATACTTAAAAAAGATTTAGCGATACATTTCGAATTATCAGACTATAACTATCATAAAGCTGATCTATGGGGTATTGGAATTTCAAATGGAAAAGAACATTATATCTTAGCTAAAGATCTTATTAATTCAAAGACATTTACGAACTATTTATTAGACGAATCGATTCCAAAATGGACCTATGATTATAAAGCAGCAAAAGTTTATATGTTATGGCATGATAAAGACTTACGTGGTGTCACCTATGATTTATTATTATCTGCGTATTTAATTAATTCGCATTTAGGTAAAGAAGAATTTAAACGTATTGTCTCAGCATTTGATTATGATGATGTCGAATATGATGACATTATTTATGGCAAAGGTGCCAAAAAAGGCTTACCTGAAGAAGAAATATACTATAAACATATTGCATCTAAAGCAAAAGCTATCTATGATTTAAGATCCTCACAAATTCTAACTCTAAAAGAACAAGAACAATATCATCTTTTAGAAGAAATCGAAATCCCTTTATCAGAAGTATTAGCGACCATGGAATATCAAGGGTTAAATGTCGATCAAAAAGAACTTCAAATTCAAAAGATAGATTTATCAAATCGATTGAAGAC
>JBAYCS010000086.1:0-4503 GCA_041668625.1 Acholeplasmataceae bacterium
AAGAACTTTTAAAAAAGAATTCATAAGGAAAAACTATGACATTAAAAAAAGCTTACATACGTTTATCTATTTCCATAATCTTGATGGTCACAACCATCATCTTTTATGCGTATTCTGTATCTAGGCTTAATTTAAGATGGAGTTTAGTAGGATTTTCAATTGGGGCGATTTTATCCATTTTTTCAGTCTTATTAAGTATCCATTCAGTCTCTCATAAACGAGAGATTAAAAATTTAAACTTTTTTACGAAGCACCGATTTGAGTTTTTAGATTGGTTTACATTCTTATCAGTATCCATGATGAGTATTTTCATTATTTTTATGTTTTTCTTACTTCCTTCAGATGTTTCACAAACATCGATGTATCCAACTTTTGAAGATGGAGACAGAATTCTCATTTATCATTATTTATATGAACCAGAGATCAATGATGTTGTAGTCATTAAAATGACGGTTGAAAACTATCCACGTGTGTTAGGTAATATTGACGATCAAACCTATTTCGTTAAAAGAATTGTTGCGATGCCAGGAGACACCATCACATTTGAGTTAAGCTATGGAGATGTTTATCAAATCTTAATTAATGGTGAAGTTCATAAAAATCTGTATGGTGAAATTTACTATTTAAGAGCTTACCAAAAAGAAGATCTAGAAGGTGACCTTATCAATGGTACAGTTCCACAAGGCCAATATATGGTTTTTGGAGATAATCAAGACGGCTCTCAAGACAGTCGTTTATTTGGCCCTGTTTATAAAGAAGATATAATGGGGAAAGTAATATATAAATTATGGCCACTTGGAGGTGTCAAATGAGTATGACTAAACAAATCCAGTGGTTCCCTGGACATATGTTCAAGTCACTTCGTGAGATTAGAGAAAAAGTAAAACTCATGGATATCATCATGATTTTACTTGATAGCAGATTACCCTATGCATCAATGAACCCAGAAATCATGAAGATTACAGAACACAAACCCGTCATTTTACTTTTTAATAAAATGGATTTAGCAGATTCACAAGTTCTTTCATTAGCTGAAAAAGATTATCAGTCAAAAGGGTATTTCACGTTAAGAATTGATGCACAATCAGGTAAAAACGTGAATAAAATACACGATTTAGCACGTGAAGTGTTGAAAGATAAAATTCAAAAAGCAGAGTCGAAAGGATTAAAAATGAGACCCTTTCGAACCATGATTTTAGGCATTCCGAATGTTGGGAAATCTACGTTAATTAATCAACTTTCAAAGTCATCAGCTACTAAAACAGGCAATACGCCAGGAGTAACCAAAGCTCAACAATGGATTAAATTAGGAGATACCTTTGAAATGCTAGATACACCTGGCGTTTTATGGCCAAAGTTTACAGATCCAAGAGTTGGGTATCATTTAGCGATTACTGGCGCGATTAAAGATCGTATTTTACCAGAAGATGATGTGTGTCATTATGCCCTTGATTTCTTAAAAACATATTACCCAGAAAGACTTAATGATCGTTATGGAATTTCTACTGAGATGACTTATGTTGAAATGCTCGATCATATTGCTAAATCGAGAGGTGCCATATCAAAAGGTGCTGAAGCCGATTATGATAGAGTCTATCAAATTATATTAACTGACATTAGAGCAAAACAACTAGGAGGCTTATCGTTTGACAGACCCTAAACTATATACAATAGAAAATAACTTATACCATTTGGGTGCTAAATACATCGCCGGAGTTGATGAAGCTGGAAGAGGACCACTTGCTGGACCTGTTTTCGCTGCTGCAGTGATTTTAAAACCAGATGCTAAATTCACTCATGTTGATGATTCAAAGAAACTATCTGAAAAACAAAGGTTACTTGCCTTAGAAGAAATAAAGGCTCAAAGTATTTCAATTTCGATTGGGATATCATCGGTCGAAGAGATTGACTTAATCAATATATATCGCGCAAGTCGTGAAGCGATGATATCCGCGATTAAGCATTTAAAAGTTAAACCTGATTATCTTTTAATTGATGCGATGCCAATTGAAATAGACATTCCTTCTGAAAGCATCATTAAAGGTGATCAAAAATCCATATCGATTGCGTGTGCATCCATTGTTGCTAAGACTGCAAGAGATGCCTATATGTTAGAAATGGATAAATTATTTCCTAACTATGGATTTAAAAATCATAAGGGATATGGAACAAAAGAACATTTACTTGCCTTAGAAACTTATGGTATAACACCCATACACAGAAAAACGTATGAACCTGTTAAAAGTATGTTAAAAAGAAAGTGAGCCTTCACTTTTTTTATTGAATTAGAAGTAATTATGTGATTTTTTCCATATCATAAGGTGTTAAAAATTCATATATATTATTTAAATATATATAATCATGTGAAGAAAACTTTTTGCTTGACAATCATTTTTCTCTCACTATAATAAGGATGAAATGAGGTGTCACATTGAGCAAAAAACTCATTATAGTCGAATCACCATCTAAAGCTAAAACTATTGGAAGTTATGTCGGAGACGATGTACTTGTTTTATCTTCTAAAGGTCATGTTCGTGATCTAGCAACAAGTGGTGTCGATGGATTAGGGATTGACCTAGAAAATGAATATTTACCTTTTTATAAAATTATTCCAGGAAAACAACAACTGGTTAAAGAGTTAATTCAAAAAAGTAAAAACAAAGAAGTGTTTATTGCAACCGACCAAGATAGAGAAGGAGAAGCGATTGGCTGGCATTTAGCTGAAATCTTAAAGTTAGATCCAAAAGAAGCGAATCGTATCGTTTTCCGTGAGATTACGAAACCCGCTATTCTAGAAGCCATGAAGCATCCAAGACCGATTGATCAACATTTAGTCTTCTCACAAGAAACAAGAAGAATATTAGATCGTATTATTGGATTTAAACTATCGAAACTTTTACAGTCCAAAATTAAATCAAAATCTGCCGGACGTGTTCAGTCAGTCGCATTAAAACTTATCGTTGACTTAGAAAAAGAGATTGATGCATTTATTCCTGAAACGTATTATGAAATTGAAGCGTGTTTTCATCATGTGAAAGCTGATTATCAAATTCCTGAGAAAAAAAGATTATCTAAAGAAGAGGCAGAAACTATCGTTTCTGAATCTAAAAACCCCTTCACAGTCACTAAAATTGAAACTAAAGAGTCAAAAAGACAACCAAAACCTGCGTTTATTACATCAACTTTACAACAAGATGCGATCAATAATTTAAGTATGAGTGCAAGTCGTACGATGATGGTTGCTCAAAAATTATATGAAGGTATTGAAATTGGCGGAGAAATCATTGGGTTAATCACTTATATGAGAACGGATGCCAACAGATTAGCAGAACCTTTTATTCAAGAGACTCAATCATACATTGAAAAGGAATTTGGAAAATCATATTTAGGGAAATACCGTGTAACCACAAAAGATAATGCACAAGATGCGCATGAAGCAATTCGCCCAACATCAATCCATAGAACACCAGATATGATGCAAGATTATTTATCGAAAGATGAATTAAAACTCTATAAGAGAATCTATGAACGCACCGTAGCAAGTCTCATGTCACCAGCGATTTTTGATGTCACTAAGGTGACGTTTGAATCAAATGGGCATATCTATCAAGCAAGTGGTGAAATCGAGAAATTTAAAGGGTTTCAAGCAATCTACACAGAAAGCAAGCATAAAGATAAAATTTTACCTCATTTAACAGAAGGTCAAACGATTGATGCTAAAGAAGTGAACCCTATTGAAAAGGTGACAACACCACCTACACGTTATAGTGAAGCAACATTAATTAAAGATTTAGAATCACTTGGGATTGGTAGACCATCAACTTATGCATCGATTCTTCAAACTTTAAAAGCTAGAGATTATGTTGAACTCGTTGAAAAACGATTTAAACCTACCGATCAAGGGAAGTTAACTTCAGAACAGTTAGATGAGTTTTTCCATAAAATTATTAATGTTGAATATACATCGAAAATGGAAACTGTATTAGATGAAATTGCTGAGGGTAAGAAAAATGGTGGTGTTCTTATTGACCAGTTTTATAAGAGCTTCATACCGCTTGTAGATCATGCTCAAAAGCACATGAAAAAGATTGGACCGAAGCTCACCGATGAACTTTGTCCGATGTGCGGTAAACCTTTAGTCGTTAGAATGAGCAAATATGGTGAATTTATTGCATGTAGTGGATTCCCTAAGTGTAAATACGTCAAAAAAACAACGGAATGATGATTTACTTTCTATAAAATCATGGTAAGATAAAATTAAGAAAACTATTCATACTTTCCCCTTTATAGTGCATGTTAATGCACACCCCAACAGGAAGAACCTCCCGCTTTTTTGGGAGGTTCTCTCTTTAAGCAAATAAGACCATACAAAAGTTGTGTAATGTTATAATAAATATAGAAAGCGAGTGATAAATTATGAAAACATTTAAAAACAATCCAATTACAGTATTAGGTACTGTAAAAAAAGTGGGCGACATTGCACCAGATTTTAAAGCATTAAGT
>JBAYCS010000087.1:0-4495 GCA_041668625.1 Acholeplasmataceae bacterium
AGTGGTAGAAGCTATTGATGCCTATATTAAAGAAAGAAGTGATGCAATTGATCACATCGAAACAAAACGCGAAATTTAAATATTGGATGAAATTAAAAACCAAAAAATATCGTGATGAATTTTCTCGATTTTTAGTGTTTGGAAATCATCAAATCGAAAAAGCACAACAAGCATCTTTGATTGAGGAAGTTGTGACATCAAACGAAAAAATAGATGGAACTTTGATTGATGTTTCTTTAATGAAGGACTTGCAGTTTACAGAAACATTTATCGATACATTTGCCGTTTGTAAATTCAATACGATAAAAATTAGGAGTTCAAGAATCTTATTTCTAGACGATATTCAAGACCCTGATAATTTGGGTGCACTCATTCGTTCAGCTGCAGCATTTGGATTCCATCACGTGGTTTCTAGCCATAAATCGGCAGATTTTTATAATGAAAAAACCATTCGAGCTGCAAAAGGTTCTATTTTTGATGTTGAACTTTCCAGAGGACCTTTGACCGAATATATAGAAAAATATAAGGCATTAGGGTATATCATGATTGGTGCCGATGCTCATGGGTCAAAAGAAGATGTAACTTATGAAAAGTTAGGTCTCATCCTTGGGAATGAGGGACACGGTTTAAGTCATGAAGTAAAAGCACTGTGTGATGGATTTTATACGATAGAAACACAAAAAGTAGAAAGTCTAAACGTCAGTGTGGCTGGTGGCATTTTGATGCACCTATGGAGGTTATGATGAAACTAACGATTACCGGTTTTTTTGATTATAAAAAAACACTTGATCAATCGATCGAAACCACAAAAAAAAATCAACTTTCAACACTTGCCTTAAGACAATATGAAGGCAGATCTTTAATTGAAATGAATGATCAAGATATTAAGAATTTACTTACTAAATTAAAATCTGATAAAATTGAACTTTCTATGCTTGATACAATGATCGAACCATACCCGATTGAATCTAAAAAAAAGCATCAAGAAGCACTTGATCAGTTTAGATATATGGTGAAGTTATCATCAAAACTAAAAGTTGATTATCTGTTATTTGAATTACCGATTTTCCATGATTGCATCGAAGAATTTTCTGCTATTAAAAAGATATTAGAACCATATATTGAGCAAGCGATTATCAATGGAAAAACAATCATTGTAAAACCGTCACTTACCTATAAAACCAACGTTTATGCCTATCTTTTTAAGAAGCTTAAGACGAAGAATTTAATGATGGCTTTTGATCCCTCTATAATGATGCAAAATGGAGAATCAGTCACGACAAGTTATCGGTTATTAAAAAAAGATATTATTGCATTTATTGCGAAAGATAAAGATCATCAACATCAGCCTCAATTATTAGGTTATGGAAAAACAGAAATGCTTAATATTTTCAAACGACTTATTAGGGATCACTTTGATGGTTTTGTTTTAGCTGATCACGATTTCAAAGAAGAAGATCTTTTATTTGAACCTGAAAAACTCGGATTTTTCAAACGACTAATTGGCAAAGAAAAAAAGCGTAAGGAAGAATATATCCAAACGCTTCAAAAAAGAATTTTCCCCAATGAACCCAATAAATTAGTAACACTCGACGATATTTTAGATAATCAAATCAAAGTGTTAAGAGTTGTCTTCAAGTAACTCGAATGCGGGTTTTGCAAGTGGTAATTCAGGAAATAATTTTGTGGTATACAAGATGCCATCTAAATGATCGAGTTCATGTTGGAAAACAATCCCAGCATAGCCTTCAAGATGTAATTCAACAGGCATCACTTGATCGCTTAAAATATCATACCTTAATGCTTGCATAACGATGGATTGATAGCGTGGAGTTAGACCTTCAGTCTCACGATCAACAGATAAACAACCTTCTCCACCTGGAACATAGATGAGTTCTTGACTGCGTTTTGTGATTTTTGGATTAATTAAAGCATGAGAGTATAAAATACCATCGAAATCATGTACATGACACACAAACATGCGTTTTGATACATTAACTTGTGGTGCAGCGATTCCAACAGCAGGTCTTAGACCATATGTTTCACAAAGCTCATCATCTTGAGAGTTCTTCACATATTCCATTAAGTCAATCAGTAATTTTTTGTCTGCTTTGGTGAGTGGTAATTTAACTTCTTTTGCTACTGTTTCTAAGGTTTTATGTCCTTCACGGATAATATCTTTCATTAAAATCATATGTAACACCTCACTCATTATTATATCACAAAGGAGATAACGCATGCGTATTGATAAATACCTAAGCGACTTAAAAATCGAGCAAAGAAGTAAAGTGAATAAATATCTTTTAAGTCATGAGGTTAGAGTTGATGGTGTCATCGTAAAATCAAAGGATTTTAAATTTGACCCTAGTCAACATGAGTTATCGATTGATCAGCAGATTATACCATACGTCAATGAAATACATTTAGTTCTTTATAAGCCGATTGGTTATTTATCTGCTCACAAAGATTTATTGCATCAAACAGTGTTTACATTATTAAAAAGCCCATATAACCACTATGATTTCAAGATTGCAGGACGCCTTGATTTAGATGCTGAAGGGTTATTGATTTTAACAACAGATGGAAAGTTTGTTCATGAAATTACACATCCGAAAAAACATTTAGACAAAATATATGAAGTTACACTCGATAAAGTTTTTATGGAACATGAAAAACTTATACAAGGTGTGATGATTAATGATGAGTTTAATCAACCTTACTTAGCAAAAGCAAAACATGTTTCAGTTGAGAATCTTGTTGCAAACATTACGATTGACATGGGGAAATTTCACCAAGTGAAGCGCATGTTTCAGTCATTAGGGTATGATGTGATAAAATTGAAACGAACTAAAATAGGCAACCTAGATTTAAGAGATTTAGAAGAAGGAACTTATTACCCATTTAGGAAGGAAGAACTATAAATGACAGACATTATTATTCAAGCATATCATGTCCTTGATGAAATATTAAAAGATAAAAATTATGTTGAGATGAAAATACTTAATCAACTGATTATTAAAAAATACGAAACAGAAATTATTGCATTTAATCAAGCGAAAGAGACGTATAGTCAAATGATGCAAGATGGTGGAACATATCACCCGGATTTTAAAAAATACACAAGCTTGTTAAGTGAAACTAAAAAGAAACTTTATGAAACTGAAGAAATGAAGCAATATGTGTATTTAGAAAAAACTTTACAAACAGAAATTAATGCATTTTTAGCTGATTTAACAGACGTGGTATCACCACACATAAAAACACCCGATGTCTTTGGTATTATCAAAAAAGGAGGCAGTTGTCATGTACGCTAGTAGAATGGCTTATATTGTTTTTTATCAAGGTAAAAAAGTCTTAGAAAAATTAAAAACATTACCTGTTGATATTGCGTATGTCTCCGAAAAACAGAGTTACGCCATTGTTTATGGAGATAAAGACGTTGAACAAACATTAAAGAAGCAACTAAAAGAAGTTAAAGGATTTAAACATGTGAGTCCATCAAATATGTTCGATGAAAATTTAAATTTTTAATCTGTTAAGTAAAAAGGCTTGACAGTTCATCATTTTTCATTATAATAGTAGTGGATATAAAAAGAAAGAGAGTGAACAACATGGCAGTTAAATTACGTTTGCAACGTTTTGGTTCAAACAAGCGCCCATTTTATCGCGTCGTAGCGAGTGAATCAAATCGCGCGAGAGATGGTAGATTTCTAGAAATTCTTGGAACATACGATCCACTAATTGGTAAGGTTTCTGTAGACGCTGAAAAGGTCCAAAAATGGTTAGGAAATGGTGCACAACCAACTGAAACCGTACGTAGCCTATTCAAAAAATACGACGTTATCGGAAAATAAGCGAGGGGGAACTTATCATGGCAGTTGATTTTGAAAAATTAATCAAAAATATGATCGTGCCATTAGTCGTGAACCCTGATGATGTTCTCGTCAAAATCATTTCGAATGATCAAGACGCGATTACGATCCAGCTTTTAGTCAATGAAGCTGATCTTGGCCGTGTCATTGGAAAAGGTGGAAAGATCGCAAGTGCGATGCGTACCATCGTTTATGCAGGTGCTTCAAAAGAAGGTAAGCGTGTCCAAATCGACATTGATTCATTCTAAAGGGATGATCTATCATGTATAAGATCGGAAAGATCACGAACACACATGGCATAAAAGGTGAGGTTAAAATCTTCAATATGAGCGATTTTAACCGTTTTAGTGTCGGTAAAGAAATTTTTATTTTATTAAAGCAAGAGAAAGTATGTTTTGTGATTGAACGTGTTCGTACACAAAAAAACATATTAATCGTTAAATTTAAGGGTATTGATAATATTAACCAAATTGAACTATATAAAGGGTTTGATTTATATAGTGATGAATCTGTTTCAAATGAACTTGAAGAAGATGACTACCATTATAGTGAATTAGTTGATTTAGCTGTCTATGATCAAGAAGATCATCTTTTGGGTAAAGTATTCAGCATTATTCCAGTTC
>JBAYCS010000088.1:0-4452 GCA_041668625.1 Acholeplasmataceae bacterium
GAACGATTTAATAAGTAGAATTGAACACCATGAGGAACATTACCTAAACTAGTAACTTCAATTTCAGCAACACCATCAACGATTTGTGCATTAAACGCTGCTGTTAAATCTCCACCAGTCTTCCAAAGCCATCCATCAGCTGAGCTAACGGCTTGATCGATAGTGAAGTCACTATTAGGAACTACAAATACTGATGTTGTGGTGTGGTCGATACTGTTACTTCTCTTGAAATAGCTGTAATATTGCCTGAAGCATCTTCAAGTGTATAAATTAATGTATAAACACCTACAGTATTAATATCTACTGAACCAGAAATTACGATTTCATTGACTGATAATGTTTTATCAAAATCATCAAATACAGTTACACCTGATAATGCATCAAAAGGAATTCCAACTTCAACTGTATATGGAGCTAATCCATTGATTACAGGTGCAGTTTGATCTCCAGGAAGCTCTGTAAGTTCTGTGATTACGATATCATCAAGATAAATTTTTGTAGGTACAGAAGTTGTTCCAACATTACCTGCGAAAAATCCTAATTTACCTGTTGAAATTGTAGGAAGGGTCACTTCAAAAGCGTATGTATATGTTACCCAGTTTGTTGTCAAATTAGCAATTGTATTCCAGTATAATGTGTAATTTGAACGGTCCTCAAGTTGAACTTGTAGAGGGCGTACATTATCTGCTTTTGCTTTAAATGAAACTTGGTAAATTTTTCCTGTTTCCACAATACGATCTACTTGTGAAAATTGATTTGAGTAGGTTAAAGAACCAACTGCAGTAACATCATAAACTAAAACGCCGTCAACGATTGTTGTTGTATTAGCTCCGCCTTCTCCAGCCCATTGGCCCCATGGAGCCTCAAGTGGATCTGAAAAATCGCCATTTACAATGTAAAAAGTATTCAAAATGGCTTCTTTTACTCTTAATTCTCTTGTAGCAACTGTTTCATTACCAGCCTCATCAGATACCGTATATGTAATTGTATAGGTTCCTGGAGTTGTAATGTCATATGTGCCAGATACTATTATTTGGCTTGTAACCAATCCATCGATATCATCAAGTGCTGATATTCCTGTTAATGGATCAAATGTATCACCTACGTAAATAACTGCATCAGCAATTCCCGTAAAAATTGGAGCAGTAACGTCTGCTTCTGTCGTCGTAGTGCTTGCAGAAGTTTGAGTTGTCGTAGTCGTCGTTGTTGTTGTTGCTGTAGTTGTTGTAGTAACACATGCGACTACACTAAATGCAACGAAAAACATTAAAATGAATAAATATAATTTTTTCATAAATCCTCCTTTTTTAATCATTACTATATTTTTGGTTTCTTGAGAAAACGTAAACCCAAGAAAATACCGCCTGAAAGAATTGCAACTCCACCAACGATTCCAGTTATAATCCAACCAATTGGATTATTTACAGGATCATCTGTTGGATCGACTACTGGATCATCCACAGGATCATCCACTGGGTCTTCAATAGCAGGAGTTGTATTGACTACTGAAACATGAATTAGCTCGGAGTATAGTGTTAATGTATCTCCACTAAGCAAAGTCGTTGTAAATGAGGCTAGAAGATATGCATCTCCAGTACTTGATGCAGAAACAATATTGCTTGATTCTCCTAACACAAGTCCTGTTCCACCATCGTCAAAGATTTCTAGAGTGGGTACAAAATTGTATTCAAATCCTGCTTGAGTACCAATTACACCCCTAATTAGTGATGGCTCAGTATTGTATAAATCAAGTTGATATTCTGTTTGGTTAATATGGAATCGAGTGAATTCATTCGATAACTTCGTTGAATAATTAGATGTGATTCCACCGACTCCTTTTAAAAAGTATCCATAATATGCTTGATCAGTATCAATCGTCCATGGCCAAACTGATAAACCACGATAATTCATCTGAACTATATATTCACTTGTCAGTTGTGAATACTCAGGATTAATTGTTGTTTGAATAGGGACTACCGAATTCAGTGTCGCACGTATGCTAGATTCTAAATTAGATGAGTTAAGTAGTCCAGTTGATAAATATCCATTTGAAATTTGTGGCAATACTTCTTTCATTTTGACTATTTGAGTTGCATTAAAGGTAATAATAACTATTTGATCAGAATTTTGATATTCATCGATTAACAGTTTCAAATAATCCACTATTTCAGGATCTCCACTTTTAATTTCAATAAATAACATGACATCTTTTCCTTGAATGTGGTCAAAATATTCTCGTAAAGTAGGTATTTGAATTGTATAGTCATAACCATATGAATCTAAAATTGTTAGAGCTCTTAGTTGAGCTAAAGTTGAGTCTTCAACAATTAATGTTTTATTAGTCGTTCTTGTAGTGTTTCCATCATGGATAACAACAATTTCATTATCTGTTGTTAAGTAAATATCAAGTTCTACAACATCAACATTTGCTTCAATTGCTAAATCCATGCCTGTCAAAGTATTTTCTGGAGCAATCATCGGCAATCCTCTATGTGCTATTACCATTGGTCTTTGAAGTAGAGTGTTTACTGGAAAATGCATAAATAAATCATATAAGTACTCATAGTTATCAACAATAATTCCGTTTACGCCAGATATTAGCGCGCTTACAACGTCATTTGTCGTCAATTCAAACGTATCTGACCATACAGAAACAAGTCGTTTTTGAAGGTAATACACATTGTATTGAGTAGTATATTCTGAAGCAAGCTTTGCGACAATTGCTCCAGAAGAATTTGTGTTATCTCGAATTTGTAATAAGTCAGCATCCGATAAGACTGGTTTAGATGAATCATAAGGAATTTCTAAAACCCCACGAATCATATTATATTCTTCTCTTGCACCTAGAAGCGCATCATCATTTGGGGAAATTAAAAAGACATCTCTTACTGAATATGATTTTAGTAATGTTGCTATGGCTACTGCTACTTCTCTATTCTTAGTGTAAAATGCAGGCACGACATTTCCATTAGAATACTCAAATATTTCTTGAATAGTCATAATCGCAATTCCATTTGCTTGTACAACATCTAAATTACTGTTGACTCTAAATACAGCAGTTTGTGGACGAACTGCATGTGTGAGAGCTTGAATGTCTTCAACAGAATCCATCATTTTTATCGCAGCAGGAGGCGTAATAACATTTGTTTCAGGTGTATATAGATTTGGAATACCAGAATAATCAATGCTTGTATTATCAATATATTCTTCAGGCATATTTACTACTATGTTATTAAAAATCGCTTTAGAACCACTTGTTTGTAAACCAATTAACCCTTTTGTATAGTCATTAGCACTTTCATAAGTAATTAATAAAGTATCATTAATATACTCTTTCACAACCGAACCGAATAAGTCGATTTTTACACGATATATCGATTCTGAACTAATTTGTTCTGAATACGAAGTTGTTAATGGAACATTCCAGTTTCCATTAATTGATTTTGCAAATTCAATTCCATTGGTTGCAGTCGCATTTTGTCTGATACACATTTGAAAATAATTATCAGGGCTATAACGGTACATGATGGATGCCCATCTTGTTGGCTCTACTGCTGATAAAATCGAAAAATCTGTTTCAATGATATAATTTTTGAATCCTTGTAAGTAAGCTGGCAAAGTCACTACCGATGGAGTTGAAGTAGCTGGGGAATCTAAATATAGATATCCGTTTTCAATTCCTGCGGCACCCTTTACTAAAGTATAGTCAGATGGAATATTACCATCTGCTAAGCTTGAAAAACTCATATTATAAATAGTGTATGATGTCTCAAGTGGATCTTTTGCAAACACGTAAATTACAACAGAGTCCTCACCAGTTGTAAATGTGAATTGGTGAATTCCTTTCGTTGTTGCGGTTAAAGTTGTTCCAACAACAGATAAGTTAGAACTTAAATTAGAAAGAACCCCTGTTGACAGTAAAACTTCACCAAGAGTTGCGTTATATGCATTTTTTGTTAAATCAATTAGTTGTCCGCTATCTACAAACAGATAAGGTCTTTGTTCTTGAAGTACAAACACATTCTCTTCTCCTTCTGCATAAACCTTGATATTCTCATACTTTGTTAATGCAGTAAAAGATATAACAAGCATTAATAAAACAAGAAAATTAAAGATTTTTTTCATAAAATTCCTCCCAAATCCTTTTTAGGAAACCGATTTCCTAACTCTATTATATGAAATTAATGGAATAAATGTCAAGATGTTTTTGATAATATTTGAAAACGTTTTCTAAAATGTATCATTTTCAATAAAAAAAACAACCAAGTGGCTGTTTTGTTTAATAATAATGATTTACTCAACATTACAAATAACTGGATAGTGGTCAGACAACATTACTGGTTCAAGGGTTTGTTGATCAATTGTTGAACTAGTGAGATTCCAATCCTCCGTTATATAGATATAATCAATTGGGTCTCCAAGAAGTGTTCCTTGAAAGTTATGAAATGTTGC
>JBAYCS010000089.1:0-4434 GCA_041668625.1 Acholeplasmataceae bacterium
AAGATATCTAGTAATCCACGATGCCATCGATTTCTTTGTTTAAGTAACGTCTTAAAGTCACTTGGTAATTCGGTATAACAATTGGCATGGTGAACATATGAAACAATAAATTTCCGTTTTTGCTCAAGTGCTTGTTTGGATAATCTAACGACTAATTCCATATCTTCACCGACGGTATCCTTTTTAAGTTTACTACTTGAAGTTAGATATCCTCCAGCTTCGGTCAATGTTTTTCGTTCAAACATGCCAAATGCACCTGAGATGATAAGTAAACTCTTTATTCTAGACCACCCAATTCTTCCTGTCGTAAAAGCTCTTAAATATTCTAACGTTTGAAATCTAACCAATGGTTTTCTACCTAATCCATGAGTTTCAATTTTACCTCGATCAACACTTGATCCATTGACTGGAACAATATTCCCTCCAAGTGCAATATGAGGTACTGTATGATCTAGTGTCACACTCATCATCTTAAGTAGTGCATCTTCTTCAAGTAGAGAATCCGCATCTATTCCACATACATAGTCATGTTTGGCTACATTAATCCCAACATTGAGCGCATCTGCTTTTCCACCATTTTGCTTATCAATGACAATTAAGTTTGGAATTCTTTGATTGACATAGACACCACGAAGAGGTTTAGTTGGAATTGATTCGATAAAAAAGGGATGTTTTCTCTCTAGTTGAAAATGTTGTTTCAAAATATCAATTGTTTGATCTTTAGACCCGTCATTAACGACGATGACTTCAAATTTAGGATATTTCAAATTTAGAAGTGCAGTTACACTTTCAACGATAGATAATTCTTCGTTATATGCCGGAGCAATAATCGAAATACTTGGCAATAAATCTTTATGAAAAAGTAAAGACTGTGATTTTAATTTATATAGAGTCTCTCTTTCATATGCACCATATATCGAAATCGTAAGGAGTAATAAATAGATAGAGTTTACAGTCATAAAATACAATACAAGGTAATAATTAAACGTAATAACTACATCAGAAATACTAAAGGGGGTTCCATCAATCCATGAGAACAAATTAAAGATGATGTATAAGAAAGGAAACATAAAAACGGATACAAGAATCCAGCGAATAATCCATGTGGTTCGCTTTTTTTCTTTTGGTGGTTTTTCTCTTGCGACAATGGGTTGTGGTTTTTTTAAAATGCCCATTTTCATTAAGAGTGGTTGTGAAAGATAAATGGAGAATTGATCAAGTAAATAAAGGTCTTTTGAACTATATGCTATGATCAGTTTCATCATCTTTTGTTCAATTGATGGTTCTTTATTTTGATTCATAAAATCAATGATGTCTTCAGTGATATGTAGTTCAAACATGCGTTCAATGAGTGTCAAAATATAGTCATATTGTCCAGATTTGAGTTGAACCATCAAAAAATCGATGCGATGTGATAACACACGTGTAATCGCATCTTTTTGAGCTTGATCTGTTATTAACGGATAAACATCTAAAATATATAAAAGAAGTGATTTTGAGTCATAGATAATCCTTGATAATGCTTTTGTACGGTCTTTATCAAAGCTTGAACCATCCATATGTTTAAGTAATGTATCTACTGTTTGACGTTCTATGATTAATGACGATGCATGAATCGTAATTTTCTTAATCATTTCAATTTCATGATTTAAGTTTTCTTCAGTCACAATCACTTCTGGATATAGCTTTGCAAGTGCTTCATAAGCTCTTATTTGATAATTGTGATTTTTAGATAAATTGATTAAATAAGTTTTTAGTTCTTCATCTAAATGTTCTTCACCTAACTTAACAAGCAATTCTATAACTGAACTTTCAGTTCGGCCGATTAATAGACTAAAATACGGCTTAACTGTTTGATAATGCTTAACAATTAAAGCGTGAACCCATTTTTGGTACAACGTCGATCCTTTCTCAAGTGTCTTAATCAAATGATTAACCAAATCTTCTGTCAAGTGATGAACTAAATGGTTCATCAGCATAAATAAGATGGTCTCATTTTTTTCGACAAAAAAACGAGCATAGAGTAAATCTGTGATTTTTTTAGATCTAAACTGCTGTAAGTAATGAATGGAAATCTTTCTTATTAAAACATTAGAATGGTCAAGAAGAAATGCTTTTCGTTGAATGAATTTAGTTTCAATTAAGTCATTTTCGATCACTATCCTGATGTCATCTTCAATAATCATTTGTGTTTCAACATCGATCATCGCATCAATAAAGAATTTAACTGAGACGGGAAGTGAAACATCCTCTCCATCATAATAACGATTAAAAAGGTAATCTCGTGCTTTAACATTAAGTTTATGTTTTCTATGATGTTGGTATTTTTGAAACAAAATGAGCAAAACTAACACAAATGATAAACTAATCAAAAAGTAAAAAATAGCCCATATCCATGATTCTGTCATACGAATATCTTCCGTTCTTTAAACCTTTTAACAATGCCGATGATTTCATCCATAATGATAGGCTTTTCTAATATATAGTCAACACCCAATGTGTTACCACGCTTAATATTTTCGACAGTTTTGTTATGAGACACCATAATAAATGGCATATTTCTATAAATGGATTCATTCATCAATCTTTTTAATTCAAATCCATCGAGTTTTGATAAATTGATTTCTGATATCACCACATCAATCGGCTTATCATTTAAAATATCCATCGCATCTGTCACTGAAGATGCTACTAAAACTTCATAGTCAATTCGATGGAAGATACGCACCATCATATTTTGTGAGAGTGGATCTTCATCAACAATCAAAATATTACCTTCTAAATAATTCAAATTCTCTGAATTTTTACTGATGATCTCACCGTAACCTCGACGTTTCGCAATTGACATTCTTTTTTCGAGTAAATCGAAAAGTTTTTGAATGTTTTGCTCACGAGTTGATGTTTCAATCATTTCATCACTAGTAACCATTGAAATAGACACTGAAACACGGTCAATAAACATCACCGATGTTTGAACTGCATTTTTTATCATGATTGCTGCTTTTTCTAAATCTTCTTGGCTTGCTCCATGTTTATATATAATGATTCCTGGCCCTGATTGGCGAAACATAAGGCATTCATCATCTTTCATCTGTTCGATGGTATAAGAAAGTGTTCTAAGTGCTTCGTCGCCCGCTTTTTTACCGTATTGATGATTAATATCATTAAGTTGATCTAGTTGAATGAGCATTAAACCAAAGTGATAATCTATGTTATTTTCATTCAATCGATTTTTTATCATTTCTTTTAAAACAGATTGAAGATATAGACCAGTCGTTTTACTTTTGATACTAAGATCTTTACTTTCTTGAATAGCGTGGTTTAATGATTCGATGCGTTTTTCTAATTCGTTTTTCTCGATGCCTAAAGCTTCTGCTTGCAAACCTATTTTAACGGCTTCACTTTCATAAATTGAAGGAATAGGCAAATGATAATCAATTGTATATTTTTTAACTGCTTTTTCTAAAATGGATAACCATAAAAGTCCCTTATTTAAATAAATGTATTCAAAATAACCATTCCATAACGCAAAACCAGTTAATTTAGAAGAAGTTACATCAAGTGACTCTAAATCTATATTAAAACTTGAATTTATAAAACATTTGATGATTTCTTGTGGATTGATATGCTTTTTCAATATAACTTGCATTTCGTTTATCGCATCACTAAAATCATAAACTCTTTTTAATCCGCCTTCTTCTTCGTAAGGTTGGCTTTGATTATAGAAATGTAACTCACTGGTTTTCTTAATCACTTCTTTGACTTGATTTATCTCATATGTTTTTCCGTAAAGTGGATAGATTCTATCAATCCGTTTATCCTTTATCATTTGAAGCGGTATTTTAAGAAATTGACTTGATGGCAACATATTTTCATGAAACTGTTCAAATCCTAACCATTCGTGATCTGAATCATCTTTATGAATGTAAGAACTAAAGAGTGTATTTGAAAAAAGAATATGCGTGCTTGGTACATAGGTGAGAAACATTTTGGGATAAGGCAAAAATACAACTGGCATAAACTCAAAGATAGTGTTTTCTTCATCTTTCAACTCATAATTTAAAGCTTTCAGTGATTGAACTTCTAGAAATGGATAAGCAATTTCAATTTGACGAGAGAAAAAATGATTGGAAATAATGGTACCCCTAAATCCATCTTTAATAAGTTCATCCATCACGTAGAGTGTTGACATATGCGTATTAGAAAGTACTAAATAATCTACATCTTTAACTTCGATGTATTTTTTTAACTCCTTAATAAAAACAGCGTAGAACTGAATAGGAACAAGATCAAAAAGGATATGATAATGATCTGTTTTGATGTAAAACGTATTCAGTTGATGATGTTCATCGAGCACATATAGCCCTAATGGAACAATATTCAAATTTACCATATCTTCACTCGTTTCTTAATCATTCATACTTTAATCATATC
>JBAYCS010000090.1:0-4396 GCA_041668625.1 Acholeplasmataceae bacterium
AAGAGAGTTGAAGATGGGTTTGAATTATTTGGAAACACGTTAAAACTTCTATTTGAACGAACAGACTTTACGAAAGATGAAGCCGTAAAACGTTTTGCTAGACAACTTAGAGGACTTGGTGTTGATGAAGCACTACGTGAAATGGGTGCTAAACATCAAGATATTATTTATTTATTCGGTTATGAATTTGAATTCATAGATTGAGGACAATTGTCCTCTTTTTTTTGATAAAAAAAGGATTTAAAAATCAAATCCTTTAGTTTAAATGAAGCATTTTAATTTTGAAATGATGACTCTTTTTAAGCATCTTGAAATCTTTGTTAAACTCGCGGTCTTGAATCCGTTTTTGGCTCATTTGAAAATCATCTATGCTATCAGAAATCATTTTTAAATCACTCGTTTGTTGCATTTTCATGACTTTAAATTTTTGATCTAAAGCACGATCACGTTCTTGATCATTTGCGTGTTCTCTTTCGATCATTTGATTGATTTCTTGTTTCTTATGGTTTAGATTTTCAACCATTTTGATTGAGTTTTGAATAAATTTTTCTAGGATAGCTTGACTCTTTTGAGCTAAAGATTCGTTCATTTGTAGGTGAGTCTTTTCAGTTTGTGTAAGTTTCAATTGATGTTGGATTATCCATTTATCTTTCGTAGACTCAAGATTTTTCACTTGATTTAATCGGTCATTTTCATATTGGCTTTTTACTTGAATTAAGTTTTGATCCAATAGGATTTCTTCGTTTGAACGTTTTGTAATCGCATCGGATATCTTTTGTTCAAGTGATCGAATCGATTGCAAATCCAAGGCTTTTTTCTTTTCAAAGTTTTGGAAGTCACTACTAGATATAAGGGATGCTTTTTGTTTTTGTTGAGATAAGGTTTGTTCTAGTTTTTTAACTTGAAGTTCCTTATCATGTTTAAAACTATTCACAAATGAGTCATAAACTTTTTGCTGGTTATTAATTAAATGCCATGTCGATTTCATAAATGTTGAATCAATGGTATCTTGATTATTTTTATTACTTTGATAGAAGCCTAAGATATGATCTAAGTATTGACCTTGCATTTTAAGTGTTTGTTTTAAAAATAGTTCATGATTTCTATCAAGTGCTTTTTTAGCAAGAGAAATAAAATTATCTGAGACATAAAGTTCACCAATCAACTTTTGGTAAAACTGAAAAATATTATTAAAGCGATCTTCAATAATTGAAAATAGATTTTGATAGTGTTTTTGATTTTGTTGCATCGAACGTCGGAAAAAAGCATTTTCTTCAGTTTTTTCACCATCTAGGATGGATTCTGCAGCTTTTTGTTTTGCTAAAATCTTATCCATTTTTTTATCGAGGGGTTGATGAGATTTATGCTTCAAATCTATCTCATTTTCAATTGATTGTAAGTTCTTTTTAATATGTTTTAGTTCAATCTCATGGGTGTGCATGATATTTTGTTTATCTTTAATTGAATAATGGTTTTTATCGGCCTTAAATGTCGTATCCTTAATAAGTTCGATAGCTTTAGTAAGCTGTTCAATTTGAGTGGTTGTACGATCAAAATCACTTTGAGTAATGAAAAACTGATTCTCTAATTTTTGAATTTCAATATCGATAAGGTCTTTAGATTCTTTAATTTTTTGAATCTCAACTGCATAACTATCCATCAAGTTTTGATGTTTCACCATGTATTTGTAACCGGTGGAATCCTCAATCTTCTTTAAGAAATATGATTGATCTTCATCTTGCTGGTTTTTAATAAACTCTTTTAATGTTTCATGTAACTCTTGATGAAGTTTTTGTAAAAGCTTTAAAGTCTCTTTAAACACTTCAGGATGAGTTGGAAGATGATATAATTTGATGGCTTGATTTTCCAAAAATTCAGCTAATTTATCAAAATGACGAATCGTTTCAAAAATGGATTCGATTTCAATTTGGTGAGATTCTAATTCATTTTTATGAATGGAAAGCATACGTTCTGATTTTTCATGTTGAATTCGAAGCTGATTTTTAAATTTAGCTTCTTGAATAAATGCTTCACGTTTCTTTTGTTCAAATTGATTTTCATTCTTATATGTTTGGAGTTCTTTTTGATGGAGAGTAGTGAGTATCTCTTTTCTAGATTCAATATCATGTGTATCTTGTGTAAGTTTTTGCTCGATATCCTTTTGTTGTTTACTTGACACCATATGCAAAAGTTCAATCCGTAACTCTTGTTCTTCAACTTGATAATCACGAATAATTCGTTCTTTTTCGAGTTTAAGTTGAACTTGAGCACTGAGTGAAAGAAGTCCATTTTGATAATTTAAGTCTTCAATAGCTTTTTGATGGACAAATAACATATCATCTAACGATTTTTGATGTTCAAAAAGCCATTCTTGATGTTTATAATCTGCCATAGTTTCATGAGCGTCGTTAGCCAAAATATTAAGTTCTCTTTCCTGGATGGAGGCTGCTAAGAGGAGTTGGTGTTCCAGTGGAAGAAGTTCTAGGTTTTGAGTCAATCTTAATAGTTCTTTATGATAATGATGATGTGCGATATAGTGCTTTAACGTTTCTTCTTGAATTTGAATTTGATAGTTATAATTTATTTCCAGTTTATGATAATTCTGTTTTTTCTCATATTCGGCTAACGCTTTTTGAAACTTCCAGTCATGAATTTCTTGAAGATGTTTTTGGTCATGAAGAAAAAGCTTTGCGTGCTGATCTTTTTGACGCAAACTTATGTCTTCATTCGTTCTAAGTATTTGTTTATTTAAATCATTATCGAACGTTTGGAGTTCTTTTGTGAGTTTATGATTGAGCTTATCTTTTTCAAACTCAGTTTCAAGGTTTCTCATCTCTTCACGAAGTGCTTTAGAAGTTTCTGTCTTTTGTTTTTGGATGCCTTCTCTAAAAGCAGAGAGCTTACTATTTAATAGTGTAATAGCTTCATTACTCTCATGAATGATCTGAGTTTTTCTCGTTTCATAAGTTTCTTTTTTTAGCTCAAAATCAAGATTAAGCTGATTGATTTTATTGGAATACTCTAAATCAAAATCAATTTTAGCTTGATCATATGTTTTTTTAAGTGCATCTAGCGCTTCTGCCATCGGAACTTTTCTATTTTCAAATATTTTTTCTAATTTTGGTAATTCTTGGGCATAACGTTTTTTAATGTCATTGATCTTTTTATTAAAGGCCACCGTCATGGCATTATAATTTGTTTTAATGGCTAAATAAATGTCATCATTAATGGCATTTTCAGAAGTCGCTTTCGCGCGAAGAATTTTCAACTTCTCTTCAGTAATAATTTTTAGTTCATCGTCATGTTGTTCGAGAATTTCAGTATTGTTGTGATATAAATCTTTAAGTTCTAGTTTTCTCTTTTCATGGTAACTTTCAATATCAGTAGTTTCAAGTTGATAAACTTTTCTAATCTCTTGCATCGCTTTTTGAATCTTTGATATTTCACGAGCTGTTGATTGATCAATTTTAGCAAGTTCTTCATTTGCTTTTTGTTGAAGAACTAGTAGTTCTTGATCTAAAGCAGTGATTTCAAGCTTATAAGTTTGATGAGCATCATGAGATTTTTTAGTTTTATCCTTATGACTTTTTTCGATTTGATGATTATTTTTTTCAACTAATAGTTTTAATGATTTTTCAAAGTTATCTAAGTGTGTTGCATATTTTTTATTGATCTCAATGATGTTTTTCAGATGTTTTTGGTTATCTGCTTCTAAAAAACGTTTGATTTCAGCAAAAAAAGGGTCGATCTTTGTGAGTTCCGCATGTATGACTTTGTGGAAAGGTAAATACTTCGGATCGACGGATAATTTGTCTTTAAGATTTTGGCTGTATGATTTTAAGTAAGCAGTATCCAAAACGCCCACACTCCTACTTATGATTATATCATAATACATGTTAGAGATGGCACAATGGCCGTAAAAAATGATATAATGGAAGAAATTCAAATTGAAGGAGCAAATAATCATGTATGCATATATTAAAGGAATTATTACTGAGATAAAACCAAGCTACATTGTCTTAGACCATGAAGGCATTGGTTATTTGATTCTTTCACCAAATCCTTATAGTTATCAAATGGGTAGTGAGATTAAAGTTTATATCTATCAACATGTCAGAGAAGACATCATGGCTTTGTATGGATTTCATACCAATGAAGCAAGAGATTTGTTCATTCGCTTAATTTCTGTATCAGGTATTGGACCAAAAAGTGCGATGAGTTTACTCGCATCTGATCGAATCGATGATATCGTCTTAGCAATTGAAGAAGGCAACATTAAATTTCTAACAAAATTTCCTGGCATTGGGATCAAAAGTGCCCAACAAATCGTTCTTGACCTCAAAGGTAAACTCATTGAAGATGATAAAGAATTATTAAAACCTCATACAAATGATGT
>JBAYCS010000091.1:0-4358 GCA_041668625.1 Acholeplasmataceae bacterium
AAATTCCAGACACGACTAAAACGAGTGTAACAAGGCCTTGTTGAAGGGCGCTAGAAAATTTTGCGACAAATGGTCTTAAGGAGAAAATAACAGCTTCGTTTCTTCTACCAGTTCGATATTGATTATATTCGATTGTATTTGTCATATTGACAATAATAACCATATAAAATATCGCTTGTCCACTAAAAATAAGACCGCCAAAAATACATACTGTAATAATATGAACTGGGATAAAAGAAATATAGCCCATGACAAGCATTAAGAAATAACCAAATGCTGATACTATAAAACTATACTTTAGCAGCTGCTTTCTTGACCACTTTTTTGCAAATTTCGCATAAAAACTTTGAATAAGGATATTACTTACACCAAACGTAACGATAAAGATTGTTACTAGTCCGCCATTATAACCTAATTCAAGGTAAAAGAAATTATACCCTAAAGCAACTAACAATCCGGAACCAACAGAATAAAACATTAATGCTAGTGCACTCCATAATAATTGATCGTTGTTTTTAATTACAGAGAACATTTTTTTAATTGAAATATTTTCTTGATTTTCGATGACTTCTTCTTTTGGTTCTTTAACACCCAAAACTGTTAACAAAGTACAGGCAATAAAGAAGATTGCGAACGTGTAAGATATCATCGAATAACCTCTAACTGCATTTCCAACGGTTGTTAAACTAATTATTGCATTTCCAAGAAAAGCTCCAACGCCAGCAAAAACAACTACTAAAGTGGTGATTTCGTCTCTATCCTTTTTCTCTCTTGCTAGATTAGGTAATAACGACCAATATGGAATATCATTTAATGTAAATGACATTTCCCATACAAGATAAATTACTCCAAAGAAAACTACAAAACCCCAGCCAGATGGCCTAAAATTAAACATAAAAACGATTACGATTGCCGTTAAAATAGCTCCAATTAAAATCCAAGGTTTAAACTTTCCCCATTTAGAATGAGTGTTTTCAACAATAGATCCCATAATTGGATCATTGATAGCATCCCAAACCCGACCAATTACAAGTAAAACTCCGATAACTGAAAATTGTGCAGCCGATAAACCCAGGCCGGCAAATTGAACATAAGTAATAAAAAAAGTCGCCACGAGTTGGTACACCATGTCTCTACCTATACCACCAACGCTATATGTCCATTTGTTTCTTGTAAGTAATTCTTTTTCCATTGCTAAAACATCTGTTTTCATAAAATCTCCTTAGGTTAATGTTGCATAAGAAATACTCATATATAATTAAAATCATTATAACAAGTTTTAGATTTATTTGGTAGAAGATTTCAAAAAAAACAATTTTAAGCATGCTACTTTTGATTACTTGAAGACTGTGATATATTATACGAGGTGACTAACTATCTTTAGTCAATAGATAAATCAATAAAAACAATGAAAAATGACAAAAAGCCTTAATTTGTTAGAAATAAGGAAATTTTAGAGATAAAGAAGAAAAGAAATAACTGATTGCGCTACACAGTCAGTAAGTGTTTACCTAAGTAAAGCTAGATCAAATTTGATTTGTTTGGTTTCGAGAGTGAAGATTAAGCGAACAAGTTTGCGAGCAAGATGAGACAAAGCGACAAGATGAGATTTGCCTTCAGAGCGTTTTTTCTTGTAGTAGTCATAGAAGATAGGGTTCCAGATTAGCGAGTATTCAGCAACCTTAAACAAAGTAGCTCTCAAGTAACCGGAGCCGCGCTTGACCATACGACCATTTTTAGATACCGTACCTGATTGATAGATGGCGGGATCCATGCCAGCAAAAGAAAGCATCTGAGCTGGAGAATCAAAACGAGGAATATAACCGAACTCAGAAAGAATCGAAGCTGCGGAAATCACGCCAACGCCAGGAATCGATAGAATTGGCGAAGGGATGTCCGCAATCAAGAGTTGAATTTGAAGTTCAATATTCTTGATTTCAAGATTGACAGACTTGAACAAGTGAAGAATAGAAGAAAGTTCAATTAAGAGAATCGAATCTGAACTACCCACAGTATTTTGTGCTAAGGCTTTGAGTTGAATGAAACTGGCATAACTGAAGTGGCCACGAGAAAGCGTGCGAAGCGATTCATAATGAGCTAAGTTCATTCTTGACATCTTGAGAGGGGAACTAAACTTTTCCAAGAGAAAGAGCGCTGTTCCGCTGAATTTATAATGAAAGAAAGGTTTGAATTCAGGAAACAGATAGTCTAGAGTATTAGTAAGTTGAACTAGATGTTTAGAGCGTTGTTTAACAAGAGAACTTCTTAGACGAGATAGTGATTTTAGAAAGAACATGTGGTATGATTGAGGTGGATAGGTCTTGTATTCCACTGACAGGAGCAACATTGCGATGGATTTGGCATCTAAAGGATCAGTTTTAGTTTTTCTTAACGATTGGGCCTCAGAAAACTTATGCGTTAAGAGCGGATTGAATTCCATAAACGAAAAACCATTCTTTTCCAAAAACATCTTGAGGTTGAATCCGTAATGGCCGGTGGCTTCAAGGCCTATTCGCATGACTTGGGAAGAGTCAAGTGACTGAAGTAATTTCTTTAGTTGATTGAATCCTTCCTTGGAATTGAGAAACGATAGATTCTTTTGAATCACACAACCTGTTTCCGTAGCGATGAAACAGTCGTGTTTGTATTTAGAAATATCAATACCAACTAAATACATAAATAACACCAACCTTTCAACAAAAAGAATGAGCACTGATGGTCTACACAGTTATTTTACCGGTGTATTCATGTTTTAAATGAAGCGTCTAGCGCTATCCAACTGATGAACACTGAAAATAAAAAACTGTGGTAAGTGTCACCTTAAATAGTCTAAGCTATCATAATATAGAGACAAATCCACAGTGCATATATATTATATCACTGTCCAAAAGAACAATGAAATAACCAAAAGAAAAAGCAAGAAAGGAGATATAATCAAACCCTCAATCAATTGATGATTTGATTATACATGATATATATGAAAACAATCGAAAAATATCAAAATTTTCTGGAAATTAGTCAGTTAAGTTTATCTGTCATTATTGCAAAAACCAAAACTTGCAATGTCTGTGTTCCAATTACTAAGAAAGTAGAACAATTAATGAGGGAATACCCAAACATTCCACTATTTCAAATTTACTTAGAAAATGTTCTTGAATTTCAAGGTCAACAATTGATTTTTGCGGTTCCTACGATTGTAATTTTTAGTGAGGGAAAAGAAATTTTAAGAGAATCGCGGTTTGTCAATTTCGATAACATAGAAAGATTGCTAAAAATTTACTCTGAATAAGTGAAATATCTGATGTATGTATATGCTAACTTAGTCAATTTAATATTCAATAAAAAAAGCTACTTTGGAAACCCAAGGTAGCTTTTTATATTATTTATTTATTTATTTATTTATTTATTTATTTATTAACCTTTGCATGTGTAAAGTCAACAGCACCTAATACTGATCTTCCCCAATCAGTTACATACTCTTTAACTAACATCATATCAGAATAGTAATAAACCGGAATAACTGGCATATCAGCCATAAGTATATTTTGAGCAGCATATAATTTTGCAAAATGAACTGCTGGATCTGCTGTAGCCTGCGCTTCTGACATTAATGTATCATAAGCTGCATTTGAATATCTTGGATCATCATAAGCATTACCTGTTGTAAAGATTGCAAGTAATCCAGCTGGATCCATAAAGTCTGTTAACCATCCACCTCTAGAGATGTCATAGTTACCTTCTTGTCTTGTATCTTGGAATACTGCCCATTCTTGGTTTTGAAGTGTTAATTCAATACCTAAGTTTGTTTTCCAAGATTCTTGAACCATTTGAGCAACCAAAGCATGTCCTTCACTTGTGTTATATAGAATTACTTGTCCATATAAAGAAGCTTGAAGTTGAGCAACAGTCATTCCCATTTCAGAAGCTGCTTCTGCAAATAATGTAACTGCTTCAGCATATTTTGAGTTATCTGTTACGATACCATAGTTTCCTGATGTAGTAGCGAAGTCATTTCCTTCGTTATCTAAGAATCCCACTGGAACGAAACCAGTTGCTGGAATTTGTCCACCACTTAAAGCTTCAACGATTGCTTCGCGATCGATTGATAATGTTAAAGCTTGACGTAACTTAGCGTTTGCGAATTCAGGAGCATCCATATTAATATTGTAATAATAAGTTCCTAATAATGGATATAAATGGAATTCTGCACTTTCTGCAGTTAATGAAGGAATCATTACTGATGGAACGTCTGGAATGAAATCTAACTCGCCATTATTATATTTTACATAAGCGGTAGTTGCAACATCAATGAATTCACCATTAATTTGGTCGATGTATACATTTTCTGCATCCCAATA
>JBAYCS010000092.1:0-4329 GCA_041668625.1 Acholeplasmataceae bacterium
CATCATCTGCTTTACGTAAGGGCGATTCTTTTCTTGTGGAATCTTTTTGATCTCTTAAGACAATGTCTTCAATTACTTGATCAATTTTTGGATTTGATCCTTTTTTAACGTGTTCCTTAAATCTTCGTTTTGCACGTTCTTCAACATTTGCAGTTAAAAAGATTTTTAAATCGGCATTGGGTAAGACCACAGTTCCAATGTCTCTACCGTCCATCACAATATTTCCGCTTTCTGCAGCAATCTTTTGTAGTTCAACCATTTTTTTCCGTACATATGGGAAGCTACTTACTAAAGATACATTTTGTGTCACAAGATCATTTCTAATTGCTTCTGTGACGTCACGGTCATCAATGTAAATGGTATTTTGATCATAATGAATATAGGTATTTTCTAAAAATTGATAGGATTTCTCATCCTCTAAATCGATTGCAGATTCAATCGCTTTGAGGGTCACCGCACGATACATCGCACCTGTGTCGATATGTGTCCAACCAAGTTTTTTGGCAATCAAAGCACTAATGGTGCTTTTTCCAGACCCAGCAGGTCCGTCAATCGCTAATTTATATCCTGGCATGTTTTCCCTCCATACAAAGTAAATTATATCATATTTTTGGCGTATTGAGCCACTTTTTTCATTTTTTAGGTAATGAATTCGCATAAAGTTTTTTAACTTCATGCAGTTTTAAAAACCTGTAAGAACCACGTTCTACACCTTCAAGAGTTAAAAAATCATAGCGAACTCTCGTTAATTTCTTAACAGGATGTCCAATCACTTCCATCATTTTACGCACTTGCTTATTTTTTCCTTCAGTTAGTGTGATGGAAAGTAGTGTGGATTGATGGGCTTTATCTAATTCCATCAGGCGCACTTCTTTAGGAACGGCTAAGTAATCCTTATCAATGATGACACCTTTTCTTAAACTCACAATTTTTTTACGAATAACAATGCCTTCAACACGTGCTAAATATTCTTTTTCAATCATGTGTTCTGGATGCGTCATACGTTTTGTAAAGTCACCATCATTGGTTAATAGTAAAATTCCAGCTGTATCAAAATCAAGACGACCTACTGGATATAATCTTGTTTCTTTAATCTCATCATCTAACAGATCTAAAACCGTTTTACGTTTTTTTTCATCTGAAGTTGTTGAGACATAACCTGTTGGTTTATTTAATAATATATATTTCACTTCTGCACGGCTAATTAATTCGCCGTCCACGGTGATTTGATCAGAATCATTGACTTTAGTCCCAAGTTCAGTCACAACCACTCCGTTAACCATCACTCTTCCAGCAGTAATAATTTCTTCCGCTTTTCTACGTGATGCAATATTCGATTGTGCTAAAACTTTTTGTAGTCTTTCCATCTTCTCACCCCGAGTTATTATAGCATAAAAATTCAATCTTTAAATCACGCACAAATAAAAAGACCACGAATGGTCTTTTACGATGATTATTTATTTATCTCTTGATACATAATTACCATCATTTGTGTTTACAATGATGCGTTCACCCTCTTCGATGAACATCGGTACTTTCACAAGTAACCCTGTTTGCATAATCGCATCTTTTAAAGCATTTGTCTTTGTATCACCTTTAACACCAGGTACTGTTTCTTTAACTTCGAGTACGACTTTATCAGGAAGTGATACCCCTAAGATTTCTGTCCCGTTATAAAACATAACTTCAACAGACATACCTTCGAAAATATACTTTAATTCGTATTCAATTTGATTACCAGGAATTTCAATTTGTTCATAAGATTCCGTATTCATAAATACGTGTTGATCGCCGCTTGCATATAAGTATTGCATCATATTCTTATCGATTTGTGCACGTTCAACTTTTGTTCCGGCATTAAATGTATAATCTGTTACAGAACCAGTTCTTAAATTCCGTAATTTTGTGCGCACAAATGCGCTACCTTTACCTGGCTTAACATGCATAAATTCAATAACAGAATAAATGTTACCTTCATGGACAATGGTTTGTCCTGTCTTAAAATCATTTGTACTAATCAATGTTTCACTCCTCACATTTTGCGAATTCATTATACATGAAAGCTTTTCATCATACAACTACTTTAAGCAAAAAAATTTAATTGCTTTTTTATAACTCTCTATCTTATCACCCATAAAACATGCATCACACACATCTTTAATGTAATTTATTTTACGGAAATCTTCTCGTTCATTAATATTGGATAGATGAACTTCTACTTTTGGAATCGTCATAATTTCTAAAGCATCACGAAGTGCAATCGATTGATGACAAAGTGCCCCAGGATTTATCAGTAACCCTTGGTAATCTTCTTCTATGGATGCGTGAATCATATCGATGATTTCACCTTCATGATTCGACTGATAAAATGTAAATTCTATTTCTGGATATGTGTCAATAAGTATTTCATAAATCTGAGTAAGTGTAAGATCACCATAATGATTAACAGGTCTTTTACCTAACATATTTAAATTAGGGCCATGAATACACAAAATCTTCATTTTTGGACTCCTTTAGTTAAATAATTCATAATAACCTTAACAGTCTCATCTACATCGACATTATTAGATACAATCACATCTGCAAAATCTTGGTATTTTAAATAGCGCTCATCAAAAATTTGTTCAAGTGATTTTTGTTTTAATAAAGGTCTTTCATAATCATTGGAAAGACGATTTGAAATCACATCTAAATCTGTGTCTAAATAAATCTTAATGCCATTCATTAATATTTTATTTTCTTTAACTGTGACCACACCACCACCACAACTGATGACAACTGATTCACCTTCAATTTCCTTTAACGCTTTTGTTTCGAGTTCACGGAACTTTTTTTCACCAAGTGTTTCAAAAATTGACTCCACAAACATGAGTGCATCTTTTTCAATCATGCCATCAAGATCGATATAAGCCATGTCTAGGGCTTTTGCTAATTTTCTGCCAACTGTTGATTTACCAGAACCCGGCATTCCGATTAAATAGATTCTCATGATGCCTCCTTATTTAAAAATGTATGAATCTTTTCATAAACCTTATCAATTAAATTTTCATCTAAAGCATCAACCATCCACGGGTTCATTTGGTTTTTGAACCATGTTTTTTGCTTTTTTGCAAGTTGACGACTATGAATAATAATTTGTTCTTTTGCTTCATCAAGTGTCCATACACCGTCTATGTATTGACTTAATTCACGGTATCCAATCGCATTAATTTCAATGTTTTTCACTTTTAGTTTTTTAACTTCGTCGATAAATCCATTTTTTAATTGTGCTTCTAAACGGATGTTTAATCTTTCTTCTAAGACTTTTCGATCTAAATCAAGATAAATGATTAAGGTATCATAAAGAAGATGATCTTTCTTAACCTTTTGTGATCTTGGAACACCTTCTAAGGCTTGTTCTAAGGCTCTAATGAGTCTTCTTCGGTTATTTAAATCGATTTTAACCTCAGGGTCGTGACTTAATAATAATTCATGCAATGCTTCATTTTTTAAATGTTCATATTTGGATTCAAAATCAAATGACCTTTTATTTTCGATAAACTCATAGTCATAAAGTGCAGCTTTTATATATAGACCAGTCCCACCCACAATGATTGGGTGATCAATTTGATCGATTAATAGTCTTGTATCTTTTTGAAAGTTAAACACAGAATAGCTATCTTTCGGATCTCTTATGTCTAATAAATGGTGTTTGATACCTTCCATTTCATGTGACTGTATTTTTGCTGAACCAATATCAAGCCCTTTATAGACTTGAACAGAGTCACCATTAATGATTTCTGCGTGTATACGTTTCGCAATCTCAATGGATAACCTAGTTTTTCCAGAAGCTGTGGGTCCAACAATCGCAATGACTTTTTTCATGAAACCACCCGCTTAAACATACGTTCAATTTCATAATGTGTTAGTTTAATGATGGTAGGTCTTCCATGAGGACATGAATATGGATTATCTGTTTGTCTTAACCGTTCAATAAGGGCATGAATTTCTGATAAGTTTAAAGGTTTATTCGCTTTAATTGCACCCTTACAACTCACATCTTTGGCAAGCGTGTCTCTTAGGATTGATAAGTCAACCATTTGTTTTTCTAAAATCATATGAATCATTGACTCAATTGCTACATCAATTTCGCTATCTTTTAACCAAGTAGGTATTGTCATAAGTTCTAAATTCTCATCGAATGTAAAACCAAAAGGTGTGAATTTGGGTATCTCTTCTTTTAACACTAAAAGTTCAGATGGCGATAGATCTAATGATTTAGAAAACAACATTTGCTTTTTTGCAAATACTGGATGCTTAAAAGCTTCCATATAATACTCATAACGAATG
>JBAYCS010000093.1:0-4243 GCA_041668625.1 Acholeplasmataceae bacterium
GCGCCAGCAGCTTCTGCTTCTTTAGCTTTTTCGCCTTGTGCGATAACAACAACTCTGGAAACTTTACCTGTACCGTGTGGTAAAACAAGTGCACCTCTTAAATTTTGTTCTGCTTTTCTTGGGTCAAGGTTTAAGCGGAACGCTGCTTCAACTGTTGCATCAAACTTCACGAATGAGGTTTTTTTGACTAAGCTAACTGCTTCATCAACTGCATACTTTACCGTACGATCGATAAGTTTTGCTGCCTCAAGGTATTTTTTTCCTCTTTGCATATTCTTCCTCCTAAAATGTGGTCTAGCGGGATATCCTCCCACAATTTAGATAGCTAGTGATCTAAATTAGTCTTTGATTAAGATACCCATATTGCGTGCTGTACCTTCGATGATATTCATTGCTGCTTCTACGGTGTACGCATTTAAGTCTGGCATCTTACGTTGTGCAATTTCTCTTACTTGATCACGAGTGATCGTAGCAACTTTATCTTTCTTGGAATTACCAGAACCAGATTTGATGTTTGCTGCTTTTTTAAGTAAGTCACTTGCAGGTGGGGTTTTAGTTACAAAACTGAATGTCCGGTCATCATAAACTGAGATGATTACTGGAACGACGAAACCCATTTGATCTTTCGTTGCTTCGTTGAATTGTGAACAGAATGCTGGGATATTAACCTGAGCTTGACCAAGTGCTGGACCGACTGGTGGAGCTGGATTAGCTTTACCTGCTGCAATCTGTAATTTAACGACTTTTACAACTTTTTTTGCCATGAGACACAACCTCCTTCTTTACATAAGTATGTGGTATGAATTTCTTCTTCCACTATGGTGTGTTTTCACACGCGAGATTATTCTATCATTAAAGACCCCTAATGTCAACAAAAAACAAAGCATTAACGTATTTTCGCTCCAAAGGGTAGTAATGCGAGTTGTGCGAGTTTAAACCACTGAATTCCAAAAGGAATTCCAATGATAGTAACAAAGAAAAATACGGCAATTCCTAAATATCCAAGTGCCATTTCCCAACCGACAAGTAAAGCCCAAATAAGGTTAGCAATCGGATGTTTTTCAAACTTGATTTCAACATCTCTTCCAAATGGAAATAAGACTAAACCAGCAAATTTGAAACATTGTGTTCCTAAAGGAATTCCAATGATGGTTATAGAGAGTAAAATACCTAAAATAAACCACAAAATTGCTGCTATAAATCCTCCAAAAATAAACCAAATGATATTGCCGAATAAACGCATAATTATCCCTCCTTAACTACCATTATAACAAAAAAATACCCTTACTTGGGTATCTTAGTTATCTATGCCACATTCATCATGGTCACAAGATTGAGAATCATCTTGGTCACCTAAGATTTCAAGTGGATTTTCTTCTTTCCATATTTGCTCAAGAGCTTGACTAAAGTATTCTTTTTGTTGAGCACCAGAGATACCATATTTACGATTTAGGACGAAGAATGGAACACCTTGTACGCCAATTTGACGTGCCTCTTGAATTTGATTATAGACTTCATCAGCAAAATCTTTTGACTCTAAGATTTTTTTTGCTTCTTGACCATTTAAACCTAATTCATTAATAATACTAACAAGTGTATCTTTATCCGCCAAATTTTTACCTTCAGTAAAATAGGCTTTCATAAATCTTGATGTCAATAATTCTTCTTTACCCAGTGTGTTTGCCCATTTCGCAAGACGATGTGCATCAAATGTATTCGTCATTTGAATAATGTCATAACGATACTCTAAACCAACAGTCTTTGCATTTTGTGTGAACATATCAAATCTTTGTTTCGCTTGTTCTTTAGTCATTCCATGGCCTTCAGCAAATGTTTCGTATGCACTCTTTGTCATTTTTAATGGCGCATCCGGATTTAATTGATATGCCTTATATACAACTTCAATCTTGTTTTTGTGTTTAAATTCATTGAGTGCTTGTTCAAAACGTGTCTTGCCTATGTAGCAGAATGGACAAGCAAAGTCTGACCAAATTTCTATTTTCATAATTAATTCCTCCATATTTTCGTATCTATTATAGCATGCGTTTTAATCGAAACCCTATATTTTGCTTTAGTTTTTTAATATATTTAATATTATGTGGCGTTTTATAGCAATAAATAGATGCAAATCAATAATTTCATATAAAATGGGGCTGGAGGTGTTATGATGAAAAATTACCACAATCATGAAACCATGCATTTTACATCAGTGACGTTACTCGTTAAAGATTTATCAAGATCGATCGAATTTTATCAAGACATATTAAAGTTCATCGTCACCTATAAAGATAAGCAAAAAATCGGATTTGGTGCAAATCCCTATGAGACGATAATTCATTTAATAGAAGATAGAAATGCGATTGAGCAAGATATCACTTTAGGACTCTACCATTTTGCGATTCTTCTTCCAACTCGAGGTGAACTTGCAAGAATTATTCGAGCATTATCTGCGAATAGCTACCCAATTACTGGAGCATCTGATCATGGAGTAAGTGAGGCAATATATTTAGATGATCCAGATGGTAATGGGTTAGAAATTTATGTTGATAAGAATGAATCTTTATGGCCAAAAAACAATCAAGAATTATCCATGGTAACTCTACCACTTGACATTCAAAACCTTATGCAAGAAGATAATCAAGAACCTTATTTATCCATCCATAAACAATCAATACTTGGTCATATGCATCTACATGTCGATAATCTAGATGAAGGGTCTCATTTTTATTTAAGTGCTTTAGGTTTTCAAATCACTCAAAACTATATGCAAAGTGCTCTTTTTCTATCTGATGAAGGATATCATCATCATATCGGTTTAAATATATGGCATAAAGGTGCTCCTTTATGTAAACCTAAACAAGTAGGATTAAAAGAAATGTCGTTATTTGTTCCAAAATCCAAATACATCCATTTCGCAAGAAGTCTTCTTGATGCTCATATATCAATTTTTGTAGAGCAAGACTATCAATATATAATAGATCCTGTAGGAATCAAAATTAAACTCATTGTTGGAACATAAAAAAAAGTCAAGAACTAGAGTTCTTTGACTTCCATAACATCGAATTCTGTTGGAGTAGCACGTCCGAATAAATCAAGATCAACGATAATTTTCTCTTGATCATTATCCACGCTGACCACTACACCTTTAAGTCCTAACCATGTACCTGCTATTACTTCTACAGTTTTACCTAGTAGATGTTCATATGTTGGTTTTGTAATAATACCGACTTTAAGTAAGATTTGATTAATTTCATCCGGTGCAAGTGGTACTGGTTTTGTCCCACCACCTGATGATCCTAAGAAACCAGTAACTCTCGGTGTATTTCTTACAACGAACCAAGATTCATCGGTTACCATCATTTCTACAAATACGTATCCAGGAAAAAGTTGTTTAACTTTTTCTTTTTCTTTTCCGTCTGCCTTCTTCTCAATTACCGTTTCTTCAGGAACTACGACACGGAAGATGTAATCAGACATTCCCATACTTTCTACACGGCGTTCGAGATCGCTTTTGACGGCATTTTCATACCCAGAATAGGTTTGAATAATATACCATCTCACAGCTTTACTCATAGAATGCCACCTAGTAAACGTAAGATCAAGAAGTTATAGATAAGAATAAATCCGGTTACGATAAAGATAAAGATTAATGTACGTGTTGCATGATCTAAGAATTTAGGAAATGTTGGCCATGTGATTTTTTTAAGTTCAGGAAGTGCAGGTAAAATAAATGGATAAATAACTAAGACGAGTCCAAATATCGAAATTGCGAAAAGGACCCATGCAAAGATTAAACCATTGTTACCTTGGCCAAGGATTGGAAAATTAGGATCAATTTGTAACAACACATTACCACTAATAATCATTAATGCAAGTGCTGCGGAGATGGTTGCTAGAATTCCTAATAATAAATTTTCCCACTTATACTCAGTGGTTAGTACTTCGAGCAACTTACTTTTTTGCTCAACTTGTTTTTGTTTGATTGCCATAAAATGCCTCCTATTTGCTTTCCTTGTGTATGGTATGCTTGTTACAACGTGGGCAAAATTTTGATACTTCGACACGTTCTTTTTGAGTTTGTTTATTTTTCGTTGTCGTATAATTACGACTCAAGCATTCTGAACATACTAGAATTATTTTCTCGCGCATTAAAAAACCACCTTCTGTGGTCATTTGCAAGTGTTATTTTAACACTATTAAATGACATAGTCAACTATCCAATTCATTATAACATGATTTTATA
>JBAYCS010000094.1:0-4193 GCA_041668625.1 Acholeplasmataceae bacterium
AGAGCTAGGGCTTGTTGGAAAAGACGGTTTGTTTCTTCTTCATCAATTTGACCATTATATTTGAACTTTAATAAATCTTTACTATCGACAAAAACAAATTCTAGATACTCACTCATCAGAAGCGCATTAAAGTATTCGCCACGACTAACAAGATAATCTAAAGAGATATTTTTATTTAACTCGTTTTTTAATTCTAGAAAAGCTTTGTTTACATCAAATGTCAAAGATAGTTCTTCTTTGATTTTTAAAAACCGTTTTTGAATCATTAAAAAGATGTTTTCGTAGTCCACACCATATTTGATATGGGCATGAAGTAAATATAATAAATCCGTGACTTTGTTATCATCGATTGCTGTTTTGCCTGGTGCAGAAACAACAATTAGTTTTCTGTTATTGTCCTCAAAAACTATCTTCTTTACTTTTTTAAACTGGGTACCATCGGAAACTGAAGATCCGCCAAATTTAGAGACTTTAATCATGTAATTCACTACCTCTCTTCAAAATGATATCCATAATCTGAACTGCATTACTTGCAGCACCTTTTCTAACATTATCTGCCACACAGTATAAAATAACACTATTTTGATTTCTTAAATCTTTTCTGATACGACCGACATATACAAAGTCTGTTCCCTTAGCTTCGGTTGAAGTTGGATAAATATGATTTCGTGGATCATCTCGTAGCATAATTCCTGGAAATGCGGACAAGGTTTTTTTTATCTGTTCTACGGTGAATGCTTTTTCTAGTTCTGCTTGAATGACAACCCCATGTCCTACTTGAACAGGGACTCTAATACAAGTTGCACTTATTGGTAAATCAGGTCGATGTAATATCTTTCTTGTTTCATTTACCATTTTCATTTCTTCTTTGGTATATCCATTTTCTAAGAAAACATCGATTTCAGGAATGCAGGTCTCGGAAATATCATATGGATAAAATGTATTCTTTTCTTTTGCGAGTGTTCTTTCTAAATCATCAATCCCTTTTTGCCCAGATCCAGAAACTGCTTGATATGTAGAATATAAAACGCTTTTAACGCCAAATGCTAAATCTAGAGCTTTTAAAGGAATAACTGATTGAATGGTAGAACAATTCGGATTAGCAATAATGCCTTCTAATGTGATGTCTTCAGGATTGACTTCAGGGACAACAAGAGGAATATCTTTATCCATTCGCCACTGACTTGAATTATCGATCACGACAGCACCACTATTTACCGCATATGGCGCAAACTCTTTTGAAACTAAACCACCAGCACTAAATAGTGCTATATCAATGTCTTTAAAAGAGTTTTTTGTTAGTTCTTCGACAACACAATCACATCCTAAAAACGGAATAATCTTTCCAGTAGACCTACAAGAAGCGAGCATTAAAATATCCCCAATTGGATAGTTATGTTCTTCTAATACTTTAATAAAATTTTGACCAACAAGGCCTGTGGCTCCTACAATCGCAATATTGTATAGTTTTTTCTTTTTCATTATTCTCTCTCGATTCTTGCATAAAAATGAATGTGTTCTAAATTCGCTTGTAACTGAACTTTTGTGATTGGTTTGGTAGTTATAAAACCATCTTCGATTTTTTCAACGATAGTAAAATCAATTGAACTTGATGGAAGGATTATATAAGATGAAAGTGACTCATCAAGAATAGATTGACGAACCTTGATATCTTGATAATCATGTTTTAAGTATGTGTTACTTAATATTTGATAAAGATCCGATAAAATGCCAGAAGCAGTTGGAATACCACCTGCGCCTTTTCCAATCCAAGAAACCATTCCACGGTTTATAAAATTTGAAACTAATATGTTCGTTTCATAATTTATTTGACTTAAATAATGATTAAAATGAATGGCTACTGGTTCGACAACTACACTTATTTCATCCCCAATTTTCGTTGCTGAAGCAATGTATTTACAAACCATATTATTTTTTTTAAGATTTAATATAAAAGCATCATTACAGTTTTTAAGTGAATAACAGTAACAACTACTCATATCAACGACTTGATGAAACGCAATCGAAGTTAAGATAAGCGTTTTTCTCAGCGAATCAAAACCGTCCATATCTTGAGAAGGATCGCTTTCAAGATATCCAAGGTTTTTTGCCTCGATAATTGCTTCATTAAAAGGGATATGGTCGTTGAAGGCTTTAGTAAGACAATAATTGGTTGACCCGTTCATAATGCCAGCGATATAATCTGTTATGTCGGTTTCGACCAATTCATGCATCGCATGAATTACTGGCATCCCCGACAATACAGAAGCTTCATATAAAAAAGCAACATCATTATCAAATGCCAATTTATGTAGCTCCAAAAAATGTTTTTGAACAACAGCTTTGTTTGCAGAAACAACATGTTTTTTTTGAATAAGAGCTTTTTTGATAATCGTATAAGCTGGTTCATCACTAGATAAAACATCAATTAGGATATCAAAATCATGTTTAAACAATTCTTCTTCACTAAACACAAGTTTTGGTTGAATCGAAAGTGGTCGCTTTTTAGTTTGGCTTTTAACGAAAATACATTCAATTTGAACTTGGTTTTTAAATGATTGGCTTATTTCTAATAATTCATACACGGAACTTCCAACACTGCCAAATCCACATAATGCAACTTTCATAAAATCACCTCCTCGTATAATATGTAGTGTAGATTTGAACTTTGAGAGTTCACTACATAATTATTTTATAAGTTGAAGTCCTAGTGTTATAATTAAGCCAAGGTATAACCAGAGGAATGTGCTAACCCTCCTTGCGGCTTGTCCGCTTATTTAGCTTGCAAACCTGCTTGTTTGGCTTATCCGCTCACCGGTTGTTGTTCAATGGACATGCACTCAACGCAAATCCAAACGTGTCCAAATGTTCTTATGTGGCGAGGTTGCGGTTGTCTTTCAAGACTAGGACTTCTCTTATATCTTATTATCCTGAAAGTGGTGATTTCATGAATGATTTGTTACAGTATTTATTTGTTGGTATTGATGTTTCTAAGGAAAATAATCAAGTCTATGCTATGAACTTTTCTCAAGAAAAACTAGCGTCTTTTTCAACTCCTAATCATCAGTCTGGAGCGAACTTATTAGAAGAGAATCTTCTTGATATTTTAGATAGACATCATCTATCTAAAATCATCATTGCGATGGAATCAACCGGAATCTATTCCGCTCATATCGCAACGTATTTATCTGCTTCTAAATTCCTTTTTCCTTTTGAAGTGAAGGTATACGTTTTGAATCCCAAAATATCTAGAAACTATCGCCATAGTTTTTCGGATATGGACAAAACGGATCCTAAAGATGCTTTTATTCTTTCTGACCTTGCTAGAGTGGGTCGTTGTGAGAAACTGACTCCGTTTAAAGGTCCTCAAAAAATTGCGCTTCAACGGCTTACAAGGCATCGTCATCATATTGCTGAACTGCTTGCCAAAGAGAAGGTTTATGCTCTAAACAACGTGTTTTTAAAGTTTTCTGAGTTTAAAGGAATCTTGTCGAATGATTTTTCTAAAACGGCTATCGAACTCTTGCTCAATTTTAAATCTGTAGATGAAATTATCAATGTTCCTTTAGAGGAATTAGTTGAATTTGTTATGACTTCTTCCAAAAATCGCTTTGCTGATTCAAACCAAATCGCTCTTACTTTGAAGGCTGCGGCCAGAAACTCTTATCGCTTGGATAAAATGGCTTATGAACCCATTAATCTTTCTTTAGCTGCCAGTTTCAATTGTATTTCGACTTATCAAACCGAACTCAAATCAATCGATTTGGCTATTCTAAAACAAGTCAAAGGACTCAATCAAAATCATTATCTGTCTTTGATTTCTATTCCTGGTATCGGTCCTGTTTATGCTTCTGGTATTCTTGCTGAAATCGGTCAGATTGATCAGTTCGATAGCGATGATGCGTTAGCGAAATATGCTGGTATTACTTGGCGTAAATCTCAATCTGGTACCTTTGATGCTGAAGACACGAGAATGACCAAAACCGGTAATGTTTATTTGCGTTATTTTATTACTGAAGCTGCCAATTTGGCTCGCATTCATAACCCTGTTTTTAAAGAGTATTATCAAAACAAATTTGATGAGGTCAAAACCCATCAACACAAACGTGCACTCGCCCTCACTGCCAGAAAACTTATTCGTTTGATCTTTGGATTGTTGAGTACAGATCGACTTTATAAGTAATTAAATCACT
>JBAYCS010000095.1:0-4176 GCA_041668625.1 Acholeplasmataceae bacterium
GAGTGCGCTTATGACTTTAGTTAGAGAAGATTTTACAAACCTTACACCCCATCCACTCTATGTATTTATTCACTATTCACATCCTCCGATGAGTGAAAGATTAAAAGCCCTAGAAGACTAAAGATAAATGATAAAAATAGAGTAGACGCAATCCCCAAATTGCGTCTTTTTCTTATATCCAACATTAAGTGTAATAAAACATATTATGTATGAAAGTTTTTAATCCACATAACCATGGTAGAGTGAAGGTGGACATACACATGGTGTTTACTCCTATGGATGTCCATGAAGGAGTATTACAATGAAAGTATTAAAAAGACATACAGGATTAAAGATTTTTACATTCATTCTTTCTATAGGGCTATTATTTTCTTTAATGGCGTGTAATCCAAAAACAGATGATTCGATTGCTGTTACGGGTGTATCTATTACAAGTACTACAGCTTTAACAAGCATATCAACACATAGAGGCACATTACAATTAAAAGCAAACTTGTTACCACTTGATGCAACTAATAAACTTGTCACATGGTCAGTTCTTAATGGCACAGGTACTGCAACGATTAACCAAGATGGTATCTTAAGTGCATTAACTGATGGCACTGTCACTGTTAAAGTTGTCTCAAAGAGTAATGAAAGTGTCAGTGCACAACTTGCCATTACCATTACAAATCAAGTGACAGATAATAAAGCACCTTTAGCAACTGTGATTACAGAAGCTAACGTCAATATTAGTGAAACCATGGTTGGAACAAGTTCTAATGAATTTGTATCATCTGTTGAATGGGTTTTAGCATCTGATAAAGAAACATATTTAAATGCTATTACTTTAGCTGAAACGACTTTAGCAACGCCTACACTAACAGATGCAGAAGTTAATGATGCAGTTGATGCACTTGAATTAGCAACAACAAACTTTAACGATTCTAAACAAATGGGAACAAAAGCAATTCAAACCATTAATCTAGGCTCGGCTGATGAATTTGTTATTTTAGCTAAAACTGGAATTTCAACAACAGGAACAACAGAAGTTATTGGAAACATCGGTGTTAGCCCAGTTTCAGCATCATATATTACAGGCTTTGGACTTATCATGGATGCAGGAAATGAATTTTCAACTTCGTCATTATTAACAGGTAAAATTTACGCAGCTGATTATGCTGTACCAACACCTGATTACTTGACAACAGCGATTGCTGATATGATGATTGCATATAATGATGGACAAGGAAGAACTGCTGACTACACAGAATTATACACTGGAGATTTAAGTGGAAAAACACTTGATACTGGTGTCTATAAGTGGAGCAATGACGTCTTAATCAATACAGATTTAACACTTAATGGGAATTCAACAGATGTGTTTATCTTTCAAATTGCTGGCACATTAACTATGGCAGCAAATACGAAAATTACACTTACTGGTGGAGCACTTCCTGAACACATTTACTTTGTAGTTGCTGATACAGTTGCCATTGGTACTGGATCAGATTTCCAAGGTGTGATCTTATCAATGACTAATGTAAGTATGGGTACGGGTTCAACGATTATGGGCATGATTTATGCACAAACTAGTGTATCACTAGATGCAACGATCGTTACTAAACCTTAGAAACTAAAAAGAGAAGAGGATAGATTATGTATATATTGTTATGGTTATTATTTGGAGCTGCAGTCGGATGGATTGCAAGTATTGTGATGAAGTCAAATCGACGTATGGGATTAATTGCTAACATAATTTTTGGTTTAATTGGCTCTGCTTTAGGAATGTGGATTATGGGAGTCTTAGGCTTAGGATCCGTTGATGCGTTTACTTTGATGGGCTTAATCGTTTCCGTCGGTGGTGCAGCATTATTAATTGCGATTGTAAAAGTACTTACGAGATAACAATTATTTATGTTATGAAGTGGACATTTTGTCCACTTTTTTATTAAAAAAAGGCTTTCGCCTTTCGTTAATTATTCAGTTCTAAGTGCGACAACAGGATCTTTTCTAGCAGCAATTCCACTTGGAATTAAACCAGCAATTAAAGTTAAGACTGTTGATAGTACAATCAAGCCAACTGCATTTGTTATCAATAAGTTTGAAAAGTTAGGAACATCAATTAATCGTTCAATGATTAAATTTATTGGGATATTTAATCCTTGTGCAATAATGACTCCAAAGATTCCTGAAGCTAAGCCTATGAGTAATGTTTCAGCGTTAAAGATTCGAGAAATATCTTTTTTACGCGCACCTAAGCTACGCATAATCCCTATTTCTTTTGTTCTTTCAACAACCGATACATAGGTAATGATTCCAATCATAACCGATGATACAACGAGTGATATCCCTGCAAAAGCAGTTAAAATTATCGTAATCGTGTTAATCAAAGAAGAAATAGTCGAAGAAATTTGCTCAGCAAGGTCTGTATAAACAATCGCTTGCTCTTCTGTTTTTCCATCGTTATATAAGTCTAGGTATGCTTTGATTAAGTCTTTATCTTCAAATGATTTAGGATAAATTTGAACACCAGTAGGTGAATCGTCACCACCAATGGTACGCATCACTTGTTGGTAAGTTACTTGTTCGTTAAATGGTTGACCTGATAAAACATTTATGTCAGGGTTTTGAATTTGATCAACAACAACATCAGACGATTTTGCAAGTCTTAAAAGTTCATCAGTCAAAGATGTTAAGTATCCAATCCCTTCATCAAGAAGTTCACTTGAAGCGTCTTCTTTAACACGTAATATACCTGTGATTGATATTGTTATCGAGTTATTGGACAAATACATCAATTCATAATCATTTGAAGGAACATAAATTGAACCAATTTGTTGATAGAAATCATTATTTTGAACGACTTTAAATGATTTTCCGATAAAATCATTAAAATCATATGTTTCATTAACGGCTATACCTAGCGCATTAAGTAAATCTAGATCTAGACGGTTTTGACTATCAACCACCAATACAATGTCATGAAAATCATTTGGATAAGTACCTGAAAGCAAGTCATACTGAGTCATAATGAAATCTGGATTATCTGGTAATTCACTAAAATAGTTTGTTGAACCGAAAAAGCCATTTGATGCTTTTGTAGTGACCTTAACATAGTTTCCAGCATCTGTTTGATCCACAATGTTTAATGCGATTGAACGAGAATAACTGATGGAATTATAATATGATGTATCCATTTCAGCAAGATAATCCATAAATGTTTGATCAATGGTATTGATATGAACAGATCTTGAAGCATCTGAATCATAAGCATAAAGTGTATCTCCATCAGGGAATTCATTTTCAATTGGATCTCCAAATGGGGTGCCAGCTGGTGGACCAAATGAATCCGTTTCAACTATGGAATTAATCGTAATTGGGAATCCTGCAAGTGAGTCACTTTGTAAATTGTTCGTGTATTCCGTCATACCACTTGAAATCGATAAAACTAAGGCAATCCCTATAATCCCTATGCTACCAGCAAAAGAAGTAAGTAAAGTTCTCCCCTTTTTAGTGAGCAAATTTTTAAAACTCGTTTTGATAGCGGTTAAGTAAGACATTGAAGTTTTTTTATTAATTAGCTTATCGATAACAATCAATTCTTGAGGTTGTACAGGTCTTGAATCTTCTACAACCCGTCCATCAACAAGTCTTACAATACGGTCACTAAATGTTTCTGCAATGGTACTATTGTGTGTAACCATAATGACTAAACGATCTTTGGATATTTTTTGAATAAGTTGCATAATTTGGACTGATGTTTTACTATCAAGTGCTCCAGTAGGTTCATCAGCTAATAATATTTTAGGATTATTGACCAATGCACGTGCAATCGCAACTCTTTGCATTTGACCGCCCGACAATTGATTTGGTTTTTTATAGATATGATCTTTTAAACCAACCTCAACTAAAACTTCGGTAGCTCTTTCTTTTCTTTCTTTTGGCGAAACACCAGATAATCTTAACGCCATTTCTACGTTATCTAAAACAGATAAGTGGCTAATAAGGTTATAACTTTGAAATACAAACCCAATGGTTGCGTTACGATAAGCATCCCAGTCTTGATCTTTAAAATCTTTGGTAGATTTACCATCGATTAATAAGTCACCACTTGAATAGCGATCAAGTCCACCAATAAGGTTTAACACGGTTGTTTTACCTGAACCAGACTCTCCTAAGATTGACACAAATTCA
>JBAYCS010000096.1:0-4093 GCA_041668625.1 Acholeplasmataceae bacterium
AGTTAATTGGAAAAGAGTGGGACTATATGCTCTTCTTCTATTGAATGCTTTATTCGTTGTTTTAAGATTAGTTCCTGAATGGTATACGATCTATGTTACCTTAATATTGGGTTTAGCTTATGGCAGGCACTTATTTAAAAGAGTTGATTATGGTTTACTTTTAACCTTTGTTGCTTTCTTTATAATCACAGGAAATCTAGGCCAAATGGACTCTATCTTTAATTTATTTGACAAAGTTTTAAGTTCACCACACCAAGTTTTCTTAACGGCATTAGGAACTTCACAAATTATATCAAATGTTCCTGCAGCTGTTCTACTATCAACATTCACAAAACCCATGTATTACCCTGCTTTACTTACTGGAGTTAATGTTGGCGCATTAGGATCAATTATTGGATCTTTAGCGAGTTTGATCACATTCAAATATGTGATTAGAGAATTCCCTGAATTAATGAAAAAGTATTTACTAAATTATACAATCATTTCGATAATCTTTATTATCATCATTGGCGGAGTCATGCTCATCATTCTATAAAAAAACCTTCCGAGATTTCGGAAGGAATTTTTTTATTTCTTTAAATTGTAGAAAGATTTTAAGCCAAGATATTGTGCTGTATCGCCAAGCATATCTTCAATTCTTAATAATTGATTATATTTTGCAATACGGTCTGTTCTTGATGCACTACCTGTCTTAATTTGACCAGCATTAGTGGCAACTGCGATATCAGCAATCGTTGTATCTTCTGTTTCACCAGAACGATGTGAAACAACCGCTGTATAACCTGCACGTTTTGCCATTTCAATCGCATCAAAAGTTTCAGTTAATGTGCCTATTTGGTTAACCTTAATTAAAATTGAGTTTGCAATACCTTTTTCAATACCGTTAGCTAGTTTTTCAGTGTTAGTAACAAATAGATCATCGCCCACTAATTGAACTTTTGAACCTAGTTGTTCACTTAAATATTGCCAACCTTCCCAATCATTTTCATCAAGACCATCTTCAATAGAAATAATTGGATATTTTTCTAATAAACCCGCATAGAAATGCGTTAATTCTTTACTTGTGAATTCTTTTCCACCTTCACCAGCTAGAACGTATGTCTTCGTTTGTTTATTATAGAATTCTGAAGATGCAACATCCATACCTAAGAAAATGTCTTCACCAGGCTTGTAGCCAGCTTTTTTAATGGCTTCAATGATAACTTGAAGAGCTTCTTCATTTGAACCTAAGTTAGGTGCAAATCCACCTTCATCACCTACACCCGTATTATAACCTTTACTCTTTAGTACACTCTTTAGATTGTGGAATACTTCAGCACCCATCCGAATCGCTTCACTAAATGTTTTAGCACCGACTGGTAAAATCATGAATTCTTGGAAGTCAACATTATTATCCGCATGAGATCCACCATTGATGATATTCATCATGGGTACTGGTAGTTGTTTCGTATTGAAACCACCTAAGTATTGGAAAAGTTCAACACCTAAATAATCTGCAGCTGCTCTTGCAACAGCCATTGAAACACCTAAAATAGCATTAGCGCCTAGTTTTGATTTGTTTTTTGTTCCGTCAAGTTGAATCATTGTTTCATCAATCGCAACTTGATCTGTCACATGAAAACCAATAAGTTCTGGGGCAATCACTTCATTAACGTTTTGAACTGCATTTAAAACACCTTTACCTAAATAACGTTTTTTATCACCGTCTCTAAGTTCTACTGCTTCATGTTCACCTGTTGATGCTCCTGATGGTACGATTGCACGACCAAATGCACCAGATTCTGTTTGGACTTCGACTTCTACCGTAGGATTCCCACGAGAGTCTAGCACTTCACGTGCATAAATATCTGTAATGTATGGCATAATTTCACTCCTTTTTTTCGATTTTTGCCTGTTTAATAACCATTCTTATTATACATGATTCATCTTTCTTTAGAAAGAATATCAGTGATAAAAACGTTTACTTAAACAATAATATTATAGTTCTAAGTATTTTAACTTGGGTTTCACTAAAAGAAAGACAATTCCAATTAAAACACCCTTCATTAAATTAAATGGTGTATAGCTGGCAAAAGCCATCCAAAAGAAATTACTGAATGTTAATGGAATTCCAGCAAAAGATGAACCTGAATTAATAAATGAAAATACGGTAAAGTGAATGGGAACTGCGCCTTCTGATCCAACAAAAGCAAAATAACTTAAGTAAAAAGGTGTTCCCATTAAATAATTGAATGCTAATGTGATTAATGATAGAAAAAAAGCTAATGAGATACTAATAACGAGTGTCTCTTTTATTGAGATTTTGTTATGATTCACTGGTACTTCCATCAGTAATGGTTTTTCTTGAATCTTCAAAAGTTTAAGTGCTACCTTATACCCTATGACAATCGCAATGGATGCGACAGCAGCAATCATCTCACCCATCACATCACCAGGATCAAATCCTCTAAATAACCGTCTTGCAATCGTTCTAATAATAATGACATAAAATGTCTCTTTTGTACCAAGAACAAATAATGCAACCAAAATCGCCACATCACTAAAATCCAGTTTCACAAATCCTCCAAATATACCCGTAAAAGCGAATGGATTTGGAATTTCGATGAGTGCAATCACAATAGAGACCGCTGCAAGTGAAACAATGTAAAGCATTTTTTTTAATCGTAAGTAATTTGACATGTGAATTCCTCCTTTTAGAAATTAAAAATCGCCAAATTACTTCGGCGACAAAAAGGAAACGTCAAATTTTTGACATTACTTCTTCCATCCAGACTTTACTGTCGGTCCTTGAATCACACAAGGTCTGCCCTAAGGCTCGCGGACTATACCGCCGGTCGCGAATTTCACGCTGCCCCGAAGTATTTAATTACGGCTTTATTTTATCATAATTTCTATAAATTTCAATATCCGACGATTGAAAACGTTTTATTTCCCCGAATCACAAGTTTTTAGTTCATTTTTTAGTATAATAAGAGTGATATAAACAAACAAGGGAGTAAACATATGAATAAACCATTTGCAGGACTTATCATTATGGATGGCTATGGACTTGGAGAACCTTCTAATAGTAATTCTGTCTATTTAGCCCATAAACCATATCTAGATTATTTATTTTCAAATTACCCAAATAACACACTCATCGCGAGTGGAGAACACGTTGGCCTTCCAGAAGGTCAAATGGGTAATAGTGAAGTTGGACATTTAAATCTTGGTGCTGGACGTATCGTCTATCAATCATTAACTCGGATTAATGTTGCGATTAAAGATGGTTCATTTTACCAAAATAAAGCCTTTTTAGATGCAATCGAACATGCTAAAAAACATCACAGCAACCTTCATATCTTTGGACTTGTTTCAGATGGTGGTGTACACAGTTATCCGACCCATATTAAAGCACTTCATGACCTTGCTGTTTCAAAAGGAATTACACCTTATCTACACGCATTTATGGATGGTAGAGATACCCCACAAATGGGTGGAATTGGTTATTTAAAGGATTTAATCGACCACGGTATGGTAGTATCCACTGTTAGTGGTCGTTATTATGCAATGGATAGAGATAACAATTGGGATCGTCTTCAAAGAGCCATTGATAATATGATTTTAGGAAATGGTGAATGTTATCCTGATGCATTAGAAGGATTAAAGGTTTCTTATGATCAAGGCGTTACTGATGAATTTGTCGTACCATTTGTCGTTAATAAAAAAGGATTAATAAAAGATCATGATGCCATCATATTTGCAAACTTTAGACCTGATCGCGCGATTCGAATTGCCACTGCATTTTCTAATCCAGAAATGACAAGTGCTTATATGACTCCTGGTAAACCTGTATTTAATGCTGAAAATATTCCAAATGATATTTTCTTGGTTTCAATGATGCATTATAACGAAACCGTCAAAGGACCTTTAGCCTTTGAATTACAAACTTTAGATAACCTCTATGGGGATGTCATTAGCCAAAATGGATTAAAACAATTAAGAATTGCTGAAACCGAAAAATATGCCCATGTCACCTTCTTCTTTGATGGTGGGTCTGATAAAACACTAGAAGGCAGTACACGGATTTTAGTCGAATCTCCAAAAGTACCGA
>JBAYCS010000097.1:0-4093 GCA_041668625.1 Acholeplasmataceae bacterium
CGAAGTCAATGTTTATGGTGTGTTTCTATTTACGAAAGCATCGATTCCTTTACTTAGAAAATCAAGCCAGGCAAAAGTTATCAATATTGGGTCTGTCGCAGGTGATTTGATTATTCCTTTTCAAGCTTTTTACTCAATGTCAAAAGCAAGTGTTCATGCTTTTTCAGAAGCATTAAGAATGGAACTAAAACCATTTAAAATTGATGTTTCTTGTGTTCTTCCAGGAGACACCAAAACTAGTTTTACTCAAAACCGTGAACAACCTCTTATACTCAAAAACGATTTATATCATGACCGGATACAACATTCAATTAAACGAATGGAACATGATGAACAAAATGGTAGATCTCCTTTTTCTGTAGTGAGAGTTGTTAATAAACTAATAAAAAGAAAATCGATGCCGGTAAAGGTTACAGTAGGCATCGAATATAAAATTTTTGTTTTCCTTAAACGGGTATTACCAAAACGTTTTGAAAATTGGATTTTGTATGTAATGTACGGAAAATAAGCATAAAGCTATTGCTTTTTGCTTTTTTTTATCTTAAATCTTGTATAATATAGATAAGTGAGTGGTGATGTTATGAAAGAACTAAAAACAAAATGTGAGTCATTAGACTTACTTGGTTATGGAGTTATATTTGATGGACCGGCAAGTTACCGGATTCCTAATTTTTTGCCTGAAGAGGTAGCTAAGGTTGAAGTCTTTAACAATGGCTATGGCAGAGTTGTTGAATTTATTAAACAGTCGCCTACAAGAAACAAAGCAAAATGCTCTAGATATAAAGAATGTGGTGGATGTCAACTACAACATATAACTTATGAAGAAGAACTGGCACTTAAGCAAAAGCATATTGCTACAGCCTTAAATTCTTATGGGCTTAAAGACGTTCTTGTACTGCCAATCTTAGGAGCAAAAGAAGAGTTTTTCTATAGAAATAAAAACCAAATGGTTATATCATTAAAAAACAAAAAAGTTATGAGCGGTTTTTATGAAGAAAACACGCATAATATTATCAATATTGATGAGTGTGTTATTCAAAATAAAAAAGCAAATGAAATTATCAAAACGATGAAACATTTATTACAAGTACAAAAAATTGAACCATATGATGAAGACAAAAAAACAGGACTGATCAGACATATATTAATCCGGGTAAGTGAGTCGACAAATGAAATTCTTGTCGTTTTAGTAACAAAAGAAGAAATGTTTCCTGGGCGTAATAATTTTGTGAAAGCTTTAAGAGAAAAACATCCTGAAATAACTTCGATTGTCCAAAACATTAATTCACGAGCAACATCTGTTGTCCTTGGTGATTTTGAACGCATTTTATATGGAAGCGGATCTATTAAAGATTTATTGCTTGGCAAAACTTTTATTATCTCGTCAAAGACATTCTATCAAATTAATTCTAAGCAAACAGAGTTATTGTATAAAAAAGCTTTAGAATTAGCAAAACCCAAAAGTGATGATGTTATGCTAGATGCTTATAGTGGTGTTGGAACTATCGGTATTATCTTCTCTGACTATGTGAAAAAAGTAATCGCTGTTGAATTAAGTAAGGATTCAGTAAAAAACTCAATTTTAAATTCAAAACTGAATAATGCAAATAATATTCGGTTTTATCAAAGTGATGCACTACAATTTCTTGATAAGATTAACGATGACCATACAAAAATCGATATTCTTCTAGTTGATCCGCCAAGAAGTGGGTTGGATAAAGAGTTTATTGACAAGGTGTCAAAGATTTTACCGAAGAAATTTGTCTATTTATCGTGTAACCCAGATACACTTGCTAGAGATTTAAAAATGTTGGTGGGGTATGGATATATTATTAATCAAGTTCAACCAATTGATATGTTTCCAAGAACAAGTCATGTGGAGTCAGTTTCGCTACTTTCATTAAAATAGTTTTATCCCTATTAATAAGGATGGAATAATGCTATGTATAAATAAAGATGATGGATGTAGAATTCAAATATTTATCATCTTTTTTATTTTAAAGATTTTGATACAATATGATATAACTTACGAGTTACAAAATTGAATGTTTATTATGATCAAATATAAGTGCCTATTTTTCTAGCATTAACAGCACTTCATTTTCCTTATTTTTGAAGAATAGTTGGAAATTAATTAATATCTGAGAGTCTTGCTTAAATCAATAATATAGAATCTATTCTTTTATCTTTTTATTGTGCGACATATTTCTTTACAGAAAAAAAGAAGAAAAAGCGATTAATTATAGTCAAACAAACACATATGAGCCTATATTTTATGTGAATATTTTTTAAAAACGGCATTAAACGATAAAAAGTGATTAACATGTTTGGTTATTTTTGATATATGGATTTCATTTTATTCTAAAAAACGGTAGAATGTGTCTATATATATATAAGGTTAGAAAAATAAATTTTAAGATATGGAAAAATAAAAGTATCAAGAATTTGTTGCATGTGTGTTTCATTACATGATTATGATATAATACGTGTAGTTATATGAGATTTTAACATATTTTGATCTGAGATATTCAAACTGGTATTGAAAGCTATTAATTCAGAATGAATACTAGGTATAGGAATTTTTTTTGAACACTTGAAAATCGATTATTAAATTGAAAAGACTCATTTACTTCAATGCCCTATTATTTTAAGAAAATCTTCATTTTTATTATATATAATTTAAGTAATATTTATTCTCAAATTTTCAGTCGATTTTTTAGAAATTATATAAGTGAAATGTTTGAATTAAACAATACGGTTTTCACTCTTATTTTTAACGAATATATGCCTTGAAATTTATGATTAAATTCAATAAATTATATGATTTAATATTGGTGATTTGATAATTAATAAAGCCAATATAAAACGACTGATTTTTAGCCTAAGCAAAGTCAATATTTTGAAAATCAATTTTAACAAAAAAATAATTTTCAATTTTTTTAATTACCTTATATTAATATCAATTTTTGTGCTATAATTAGCGTATCGTAGAGAAAAATCGCTAAATATTACCGAGTCAACCAATTACTTAATTTATTGTTTTGGGAATGTTCAAATCTGCTTGACTCGTTTGTTTTTTCCGATAGTCAGGCGTACATCATTTAGCACATAAAAAAAAAATAAAAAAAATCGTATTTTGTACTTGAAAAACAAAAATATTATTGGTATAATACAAACAAGTCAAAAATGTGCAGTACTGGAATTTGTCTTTATTGCCATCATTCGCTTGACTATTGCTTGTTTGCAATGTATAATTAAAGAAGGATTGATAACAAGAATGTTGTTGAGGGGGAATGATTTTATTGATGATATACGTAGTAACCTGAAATTTTTTTCGAACACAAGTAGTTTTAGTGGTTAGGAAGCTATCAATCACTAGCAGATTTAATTCATTTGGTATTACACTTAAGTTTTAAGTGAAATTATAGAAAAGGGAGGAAAGGTGTACTCTATAAACACCTACAATATTATGAAATTAAGAAGAATTGCATCACTTTTAATTCTAACAGTATTCATATTCACATTAGCAGCTTGTGCTGGTGATATCGGCGCAACTGGCGCAACTGGCCCACAAGGCCCACAAGGCGTACAAGGTATCCAAGGTCCTATCGGACTAACAGGTGCAACTGGCGCAACTGGCGCAACTGGTGTACAAGGTCCAACTGGTCCTCAAGGTGCAACTGGTTTAACAGGAGCAACTGGTGCTAAAGGCGATACTGGCGTTAGCATTACATTCGCTGGAATCAATACACTTGGCGAAATGATTATTAGATTATCCAATGGTTCTGAGTTCAATCTCGGAGTAGTCGTTGGTGAAGATGGTCCCGCTGGCGAAGGCGTTGAAATGCAAGTTAACGATGCTGGAATGCTTCAATGGAAATCCGTTGGTAGCGAAGTTTGGATTGATTTACTTACTGTTGCAACTCCAGCTCAAAACGTAGACGTTGTTGAACTAGAAGGTCAATTTAAACTTCTTGCTATGATGGCTATTTCAACTCCAACAGACGATGGCGTTCGCAAACTTGTTACAGACGCTGGCGTTTGGACATTAGACACTAACGTTGTATTATATGACAAATTAGGTGACTATAAA
>JBAYCS010000098.1:0-4038 GCA_041668625.1 Acholeplasmataceae bacterium
GATATGATCATAGAAATGGGTATAGTTGTTCTTTCGATAATCTTGTTTCTTAATTGTTTGAATAAGATTAAAGACATTTGTTTTCTTAGTTGCTGAAATGGGTAATATCGTTGTATCTAACCGATCCATCAACAAATCAATATCGATTTTAATACCTCTATTTTCAAGTAAATCAGACATATTTAAAGCAATCAACATGGGGATTTTTAATTCAAGTAATTGTGTAGATAAATAAAGACTTCTTTCAATCGACGTTGCATCGATGACGTTTAAAATCAAATCAATATCTTCACTAAATAAAAACTGACGTGCTATTTGTTCTTCAGGACTATAAGGACTAAGTGAATAAACTCCAGGTAAATCGATAAGTTCATGGTCAGTTCCTCGAATGATACCTATTTTTTTCTCAATGGTCACTCCTGGCCAATTTCCAATTTTTTGGTTATTCCCAGTGAGAAGATTAAACAAGGTCGTCTTTCCGGAATTTTGATTTCCTACTAAAGCAATCCTCATCGAATCACCTCAACATCAATCATCTTTAAATCTTCTTTTCTTAAACAGAGTTCATAACCTCGAAGTTCACAATCAATAGGATCTCCTAAAGGAGCAATCTTTTTCACTTTGATTTGAACACCTTCGGTAATTCCCATATCAAGTAATTTTCTTCTTGTTGCACTATCGGTTGTATTCAAAAAGAGGACTTTTGCTTTTTGTCCTTTTTTAAGATTTGATAATGCAATATGATCGCCTATTTGTGGGGTATGCTTCTTTTTCATTCGATAAAAACTCTCCATTTACACTCTCATCATAAAGAAGTGTTTTTCATTTGTCAAAAGATGTCATAAACATTATGAATATGGCTATAAATAAGCGCATACAGTGTTGTATGCGCTTAATTTTTAGCTTAATTCTGATGGTGTTTTTCTTTCATAGAATACATATTCTCATCCAATATTTTGAAAAACTCAACTAAATCTTTATGTTCTTTTTGATTAAAAACGAGTCCGCCTGTTGAAATATGAAGTTCATAGAGATGTTCTTTCTTTTCATTAAACTCGTATAACCTTTTTTCTAATCGTTTAAGGATAATTTCAAGCATATTAGGATCTTTTGATTCAAAGATAATAGCAAACTCATCTCCACCAGTTCTTGCGATAAAATCATCTTTATTAACTGATTCTTTAAGAATTTTACTAAATTCAATCAATGCTTCATCTCCAATATGATGTAAAAACTGATCATTAATCTTTTTAAAATCATCAATATCAATTAAGATACCACCTAATATGTAGTCTTTACGTAAGTTTTCTAACTTGATCGATAAGACGTGATCATATTCTCTTCTGTTATAAAGCCCAGTTAAGTGATCTGTATTCGTAAGCTTGGATTGAATATAAATATAGACAATTAATAATGATAATGCGACTCCTGGGAATATAAGTGACAGTCCTTCAAATGATAATTGAATCACGCCACCAATCATCGGTGGAATTGGAAACAATAAGAGCCCATAAAAATCACCTTTATGAACGCGTTTCCTCAATTGAATCACACGAAGCATGGTCAATAAAATCAAACTATATGTCAAAACAGAGATGACATAAAAATATGTTCCCCTTTCATAATTATTTCCACTAGTTATTCTAAAAATATAATCGCCATTAATGGATAATAAAGAAAAAACTAAAACAGCAATTTGAATCGGCATAATAAATAAAGCAATGATCTTAAAATTCTTAGTTGTGTCATTAATCGCGTATTCAGCATATAACATCCACAAAAACGCAATCACAATGTGAAGCACATAATACATGACGATACTAAAAGCCAATAAAAATCTAGCTAACGCTGTATCAATACCATCGATAAAAACAGATAGTGCATCAAAAGATAGGACGCCAACAGTAGTCCATAAAATAAGGATATAAAGTTTGTTCATCACAGGCTTTCTTGCATTTTGAATGCGAACACTAAAAAGCAAGCCTATGAGCAAGACGATTGAAAATAATGTAAGTTGATTTTGCACAGCAGTTGTCATTATTAGCCTAACCTCATTTCATTCATATTGTATCAAGCAACCTTTACTTTGTAAAAGCATTCATCCGATTGATATAGTGATTCATATCAAACTTGCGATTAAGACCCGCTTGGTTCATATACCTTAGTTTACCGAAAATAGGACGTTCTTGCCATGGACGATCATGTTTTCCAAAGCACCAAGCAATACCCGTATAACTATTGGCATCTCTACCATCAATAAAATATTTGTTATTAAGGTATGTGATTGTCTCAAAAGCTTCTTTATGCGTATGAGACCATTCAATAATCTTTTTTGCCCAATACATACGCATATAGTTATGCATATATCCTGTAAAAACCATTTCTTTCATTGCTGCATTAATAGATTGATCGTGAGTTTTAAATGTTTCATAGTCATTTATTGTATATAGATATGTTCTTATATCTTCTTGATGAGTTTCCATGGTTTGATAAGCCCAACTTTCAGTCATCGATTCAAACTTATCATAGTCCTTTTGATAATAAACATAATTATGTGCTAACTCTCTTCTTATGATGAGTTGTTCAACAAAAGCATCAAAAGCTTCTCCATTAATTTTGCCTTGTGAGACTAGCAGATAGAGTCTTTCATATAGTTCTAAAGAAGATATTTGACCGAAATGCAAATATAAAGATAACTTCGATGTTAAATCAAGACTTGGATCATTGCTTAAAGGATACTGATTGATTTTATCAGTAATGAATTCATAAAATCTTTTCATACCTTCTACATATCCACCATGATAATAAAGACTTTTCTTAACTTCATGATCGATTGGAAGTTGTTTTAAAATGCTTTCAGTGTTCGATAAATCTAAATCACTTTCAAAAGTCAATGCATGTTGTTTTACGACAGTTTCAACCTTATAAAAGTCTCTAAAGTTTTCAATTAATTTTCGAATTTTTGGCCTAATCGTATACGCACCGTATTCGACTTTTTGAGATGCTACTAAGACTGGAACAATTAAATCTGTATCAATCATTTCAACATGCAAATCTTGTTCTTCTTTTAGAATGTATGCTAAGACATTTTCTCTTAATTCTTTTTGATACTTTAAATAACCCATATCTAAAAATAATGCATCCGCGTCTTTTAATAAAGGTTTAATTGTTTCCGTGGGATTACCTAGTTTTAAAATAAAAGATATCCCAAATTTCAAAGCAATTTCTTTAACTTCTTTTAATCCTTCTAACATAAATGCATAGTGTCTTTCATTGGCTTCTGGATAGTTTGGAATAAGTCCAAAAAATATCATGATAGGTAATTCTTTTTTGTTAGCGTATTTAATCGCTTCATTAAGCGCATGATTAAAATGGATGCGCTGAGATTGCTGCATCCAATAGATGATATATTTCTTTTTATTCTTTCGATTATGTTCATTCAAAATGATACGTCTTAATTCATTCATCTTCCACCTCATGCACTCCTATTTTACCATAAATCATTTATTTAAAATCGGTAAATTCTTAATCAATTATCGTGCATATTTAAAATATATTTGTTATGATAAAAGTGCAAACACTTAGGAGGTTGCATATGGATAATCAAAAACTTTTAAAACTTAAACGCTTTAACATGATTATGGGCGGTTTGCACCTTATTCAGGGCATTATGATGTTATTTTTGGCAGCAAAAGTGATTCAAAGGATTGCTGAGTTCCAACCAACGATTACACAAAATTATCTTGCATTCGTTCAAGGACAAGGTTTAGTCTTACAATCAAAAGATTTATTTGATTTACCTTTTGGTATTTTAGTTTCTAGTTTCTTACTCATCTCTGCATTAGCACATGCTTTAATTTCATTTCCAAAAAAACTGAATGAAACCTATAATAAAGATCTTTCAAAAGGTATCAATAAGTTTAGATGGTTTGAATATGCATTAAGTTCATCAGTTATGATTGTTTTAATCGCAACACTCTTTGGTGTATATGATATTGCATCATTAGCGTTAATCTTTATTGTCAATGCCGCAATGAA
>JBAYCS010000099.1:0-4022 GCA_041668625.1 Acholeplasmataceae bacterium
AATATATAATGATAGGCCGACCGAACGTTCGGTCGGCAATGTGATTATACCAAAATAGATGTCACCAAGGTAGAATAAACCATACTTTTACATAATGAAATTTAAAAAATAAAAAAAGGATGACAAACATCCTTTGATTTGAAGATGGTACCCCCTCACGGATTCGAACCGTGGACCCACTGATTAAGAGTCAGTTGCTCTAACCAACTGAGCTAAGGAGGCGTCTAATGGTCGCGTTTTCTATTATAGCATAGCTTTTTAAAAAATCAAATAATAATAAAATATTTTGAAATAAATCCTTGTTATATAATAACAAAGCCAAAAATGAAGAAGATATGATACGTATTGATGATATAATATTTTAATGGAAGGTGAAATTTATGATGCTCGAAAAAGAACGAGGTTCAATCTCTAATTTATTATGGTTATTAACATTTTTAGTTTCAAGTTGGACCATTGTATGGTCGATTATTGATATGGAAATTTGGATTTTTAGATACTTTACAATCCAAAGTAATTTTTTAGTTATGTTAGTTGCCATCTTTTATTACACCATGAAGGAAGATAAACCCTTTTTCAAACCTTTAAGTACCATTGCTTTATTTAATATTATCGTTACAGGCGTTGTGTTTCACACGATGTTGTCACAGTTTAGTGGTTCATTTTTAGTGGAACTTCAACATACGTTTGTTCCAATTATTTATGTCATCTTTTATTTTGTTGTTTTAAAAGAAGGTATTGATATTAAAAAATTTTGGATATTGCTTATTTATCCATTTGTGTATTTTGTCATATTTTTCATTCAAGGTATTTTTACGAATTGGTATCCTTATCCTTTTATGGATCCAAACATTCAAAGTGGAGGAAGGCTTGCCATTACCATTTTTATGATGGCTTTGATAATGGCTCTATTAGCTTTTATTCTTACTTACATAAAGCATGTATTAGGTCTTAAAAATAAAATGATCTTGGTTTCAAAAGATGTATAAATATACGTTAGGTTTCATCATTAGAGACCAAGAAGTATTAATGATTAACCGGCATAAACAACCATGGAAAGGCTGTTGGAATGGACTTGGTGGAAAAATAAAAAAAGATGAAACACCTCTATTGTCGATTCAAAGAGAATTGAAGGAAGAAACTTCAATTGATTTTGATTTAAACTTAATTGAGTTTAAAGGTGAAGTGACTTGGAATTTGTATGATGCGATGGGACAAGGACTATATTTATTTGTGATTAGGGTTCAAAAAGATTTTCAATATGCAACCCCAAAAATGACAGATGAAGGCATTCTTGACTGGAAAAAGATTGATTGGATCAATGATTTTGATAATTTAGGTGTTGCTCATAACATTCCATACTTTTTAAAGACTACTATAGAAGAGAATCGAAATTATCGATTTAAATGTGAATTTGAAGGCAATAGGCTTCTTCAAGTGATAAAGGAAGAGATTGTATGATTTATTATATTTCAATTGGAATCATCTTGAGTGTGATTATTGGTTTTTTTGTTATGTCTATATTTGAGAAAAAACGATTTAGAGATATCAAACAAGGGATAATAGAAAAACTATCAACTTATGGAAATATTTTTGTTGTTGACGGTAAAACGATGTTTAGTTTTCAAGATAAACAAGTTGAAGTTTTATTTTTTACACTTAAATCCACAGAAGAACTTGTCATTAATAGCCGAGTTATGTGGGAAGTTTTTCGGTTGAATAAAGCGATGCTATATGATCAAACTGAATTTTTAAAAAGTGAAGAACAAAAATGGATTATCATTTATCCATCCATTTCTCGGATTAAACGTTTCATCAATGAGAATGAAATGGTTTTTGTTAAAGCGTTTGATCAAGTTTATGATTATCAGTTGATTTTGAACATAGAATTAGAAGATTACTTAGAGGACTTAAAGCATGGAATATAAAGTGATTCAAAAACAATATTTAGCTAAGATGTGCTTTGTATGTGGTACACATAATGATGCTGGACTAAAAACTAAATATTATGTCTTAGAGAATGATCGTATTTTAGGCATTTTTCATGGCATGGATATTCATCAAAGTTATCCAAATCGGATGCATGGCGGGATTATTGCGGCTTTACTTGATGAAGCGGTTGGACGTGCACTTCAAATAAATGAACCAAATGCATGGGCAGTGACGATCGAATTAAACGTAAAATATCATAAACCCGTACCACTAAATCAAACACTTTATGTGGTTGGATGGTTAAGCTCTCATGGTAGAATCTTTAGTGGCGAGGGTTATATCATGGATTTAAACCATCATATTTTAGCATCATGTCAATCAAAATATATGCGTCAGAATGCCGAAAATATTGTTGGAACGGTTGATTTTGATAACGACTGGTCACCAGATTCAGATCCACTAGAGATTGAAAGGATTGATCTTCCTAAATGAGTATATTAGACATTGAAAATTTAAGCTTTAGTTATGGCGGAGAAAATTTATATCAAGGCGCATCCATGCGTCTTTTTGAAGGTGAACATGCTGTTTTAGTGGGTCCAAATGGGACAGGAAAATCAACGTTATTAAAACTTTTAGATCGTTCTCTATCACCTGATGAAGGAACTATAAAATGGTTGCCGACAAAAAAAATTGGTTATATGGATCAATATGCAAAACTTGATCCCAAGATGCAAGTAAAAAGTTATCTTTACGATGCTTTTCAAGAGTTATTTGAAAAGGAAATCGAAATGGAGAAACTTTATGAAAAAGTCGTAACAGCAGATGAGAAAGACCATGAAAAACTATTGATGTGGGCTACAGCGATTGGTGAAGAACTCATTGAAAAAGATTTTTATCAGATTAAATCAAAAATAGGAAATATCATTCATGGATTAGGATTAACGCTTGATATATTAGATATGCCCATAGGTCATTTGTCTGGTGGGATGCGTGCCAAAATAATTTTAGGCAAGCTATTATTAGAAGAAGCTGATGTCTTACTCCTAGATGAACCCACAAACTTTTTAGACGTGAGACACATTGAATGGCTCGCAAAATTTCTGCAAAGCTATCCAAAGGCATTTTTAGTCGTTTCACATCACGAAGAATTTTTAGATCAAATCGCAACTACCGTACTTGCCCTAGAAAATGGTGTCATTTCAAGGTATAGAGGGAATTATCAGTTTTATTTAAAAGAACGTGAGTTAAGAATTGAACAACAAGAAAAAGCCTTTGTTAGTCAACAAAAATTCATTCAAAAAACTGAAGAATTTATTCAAAAAAATTTGGTGAGAGCAACGACTACGAAACGTGCACAATCCAGACGAAAGATGTTAGAAAAAATCGAGAGAATTGCAAAACCTCATTCGACAAAAACTTATCATTTCTATTTTCCTCTTGCAGGACAAACAGGAAAAGATGTGTTAAAGACTAATGATCTTGATATCGGATATAACGAACCATTACTAGAACCGTTGACGATGGCGATTTTAAAACAAGAAAAGGTTGCGATTACAGGAAAAAACGGGATTGGTAAATCAACCTTTATTAAGACGGTTATGGGTTTAATCCCAGCATTAGGTGGTAGTTTTTCTTGGATAGATACTGCAAAAATAGCGTATTTCGCTCAAGATGAGAAGTTTGAAGATGGATTAACCCCCTTTCAAATCGTTCATCATAGATATCAACATTTTACAAAAAAAGATGTGATGAGTTTACTTGGAAATCATGGAATTAGTTTTGAAATCGCCAATCGTGATATCAATACATTATCTGGTGGAGAACAAACAAAGGTAAGACTTGCACTCCTTCGTCATCAAAAAGGTAATGTGTTAATTTTGGATGAACCAACCAATCACTTAGATGTTCAAGCAAAAGAAGCGTTAAAGGATGCACTCATCAATTATCAAGGTACTCTAATTTTAGTTTCACATGAAAAAGAATTTTATGCAGACATTTGTGATTATGAGATTACCTTGTATGCAGAATAGAAAAAAAGTGGGAAATTTTTTTCCCACTATTTTTTATCTTCAAAATTATTAATTTCTTCA
>JBAYCS010000100.1:0-4016 GCA_041668625.1 Acholeplasmataceae bacterium
AGATTATATGCTATAAATCCTGAAGCTGGATTCTTTGGTGTAGCCAAAGGTACGAGTTATAAATCAAATCCAAATGCCATGAAAGCCATTCAGAAAAATACAATTTTTACGAATGTTGCGATTACAGACGATAATGATGTGTGGTGGGAAGATATCGATGGTGAAGTACCTGAACATTTGATGGACTGGCAGAAAAAAGATTGGTATAAAGGTCAAAATACACCAGCAGCACATCCAAATTCAAGATTTACCGTTGCTGCTAGCCAATCTCCAGTGATTGCACCTGAATGGGAAAACCCTGAAGGAGTTCCAATATCAGCCATATTAGTTGGAGGAAGAAGACCAAATACGATTCCATTAGTACATGAAAGTATGGGTTGGAATCATGGTGTTTTCATGGGTTCAATGATGGGTTCTGAAATTACAGCTGCAGCTATTTCAAATAAGATTGGCATGGTTAGAAGAGATCCATTTGCGATGTTACCATTTATTGGTTATCATGTGGGCGATTATTTGAAACATTGGTTAGATATGGGTAAAATTTCTAATTATGCACTACTTCCACGATTTTTCTATGTGAACTGGTTTAAAAAAGATGAACAGGGCAAGTTTATGTGGCCAGGATTTGGTGAAAATTCGCGTATTTTAAAATGGATATTTGAACGTTGTGATGAAACAATACCTGCACAAATGACACCCATTGGTTATGTTCCAGACATAGATACACTTGACTTAAGTGGTCTTGATATATCAAGAGAAACGATGGAAAAACTACTTGAAGTCGATGAAGATTTATGGAGACAAGAAACAAAATCAATCGCCTCATTTTATGATTCAATTGGTGATAAATTACCTCACACATTAAGAAATGAGCTTATCAAACTCAAACAACGTCTAAACTATGATGAAGATGAGCCAACAAAAGCTTCAATGGAGCCGCTTCAAAAAAGATGATAGGCCACTTTATGAGTCCACTTGGATGGATTGAATATGAAACGATTGATGATGAGTTAATCAGAATGTCTTTCGTTGATGAACCCGATAAAAAACAGATAATTAATGACACCACTTTTAATGCTTTAAATGATTACTTTTCGCATCATAAAAAAACGTTTGATATTCGAATAAAACTCGAAAAGGGCACTGAGTTTCAAAAAGAAGTTTGGGCAGAATTACTCAAAATTCCTTACGGTGAAACAAGGAGTTATTTAGATATAGCGAAGTTAATTAATCGACCAAAAGCAATGCGTGCTGTTGGTCAAGCTTGTAAGAAAAACCCTGTCGGTATTGTTGTTCCATGCCACAGAGTGATTGGTAAAGATCATGAGATGAAAGGGTATTCTGGAAAGGATCATATCAATCTTAAGATTGCGTTACTTGAGCATGAAAAAGTAAACATTAAGCCACGTTAATCGTGGTTTTTTGTTTATTTTATGAGAAAATGAAATTCTCCTTATAATAAATTATAAGAAAAAATCATCATTCAAATGCCTACTTTCTTTGTTTAAAAATCATGTATAATGAGGGTGAAAAACCAAGTTATATAAACTTGTCCCTTCGAAATATGAGCTATGGGAGATGCCTCAATATGAGACATTTTACAATCAAATTAATCATTACATTTGTTCTCTCATTCGTGGTCTTTGCATTGATCGCGGTTTTTTCCTATACACAGATTTCGAAGAGTTTTATTGCAAATCAAGCCAGTGTCCAACTTATTAAAACTGGGGATACAATCCAAAATAGAATTGATCATCAAATCGCCTTTGATTATGAGAATTTAAAAACGATGATTAATCAGTATGAAGAACAAGGATTAGATCCTGTTTTTGAACTCAATCAAAATATCGATAAATTATATGCAAATGGACATCATTATGAAAGCTTTGGAACGTTTACGAATAACACCATTCAAATCAATGGTATAACTTATACTTATAAACCATCGTTTGATGAATCAGATTATACAGAGAAAATTCAACTTTTTACATTTAGTGATGCTTTTGGAACTGGTAACAATGATTCCAAACTTATGTTTCGCATTTTTGACTATTTAGCAGTCTTAAATCTTGAAGACTATCTTGCAGACGTAAAAGAGATGTCAAACATCCCTTTTGAATATGTCATCATGGGTGAAGATAATTTAATTTATTACGATTCAATTGAAAGTTCAAGTATTCGATTTTTATATGACTATTTGAGAAATGAAGGCGTTAGTGAAGTTGATATACAACTCATTATAGAAGATGTTATAGAAAGAACACCTTTCACCTTAGAAAAACCATTTTTAGGAAGTGACTCCTTTTATACATTTACGCCACTCGATGAAACGTATAGTACTAAAGGATTATACCTAATTACAATCTACGATGAAATGGATGTTATTGGATCATTATCACTTTTATCATCAACACTTATTTCCATATTTGTGGCAATCTTTATTGTCTTTTCAGTATCTTTATTCTTTATATATAAACTCATCGAACGAAAACTAAATGATATCGAGGATGCTAAGATTTCACATTATTATGCGAAACCTTATATCATGCGTATTAATAAAGATGGCAAAGTTAAAAGTATGAATCGAAGCTTAACTAACGCTCTAAAGGAAAATAACTATTATAAACATGTTGATAACTTCAAAGTTTCGGATCGTTTTGAAAAAGAATCTATCTATCATATGATTGACACTCAAAAAGCATTTACACTCATATTTGAAATATCAGTTGGTAAAACACTATATGTGCGGTTTATCCCATTAAGAATTCCTGGTGGCTATGTTTTAATTGGGGAAGATATTACGAAGATTGAAGGTCCATTTGAACAGTATAGAGAATTAGCATTATATAGCAAAACAACAAGTTTGCCTAACTTAAACAGCTTAAGATATGATTTACATGATTTATTTGATGATCCGATTGGATTTGATCAAAAAAATGCGATGGTCGCATTAGATATCGTCTCATTCAACAAAATCAACCTTTTATTAGGTGAAAAGAGTGGTGACCGTTTCTTATCAATTTTCTCTGAAATTGTTAAACAGACTTTAGAAGGTTATCCAGCAAAACTTTATAATACAAGAGCGGATCAGTTTGTTGTCTTATTTAAAGGAATTGAATCGTATGATTGGACAATCAAATGGATTGATCGACTTGATAAAGTACTAGAAAAACCAATTACAATTGAACGTAGTTATTTGACTGTAGATATTAAAGCGGGAATCTTCAATTTAGAAAATCATAAATATGAAATCTTTACACCTGATGTTTGTATCGAAAATGCGATGCTTGCTTTAAATCATGCGAAAGAGTCTGCAGTTCATGTGTATTTCACTTATGATGTTAGTTTAAGTTTGATTGCTTCTAGAGATCAAGGAATGGAAGCTGACTTAGCTGTTGCCATTCAAAAACGTGAATTTTACTTAGTCATGCAACCCCAGTATTCAAATCAACTACATAAAATTATTGGATTTGAAGCTTTGGTGAGATGGAACAATCCAAAATATAAAGGAGAATCTCCCCAAAAGTTTATTGAGATGGCTGAAGCGAATAACATGATTATTGATATTGGTCGGATTGTCATTGAAGAAACTTGTAAGATTGCTAAAGAGTTAGAGCCTTATAATGTGGAAATATCATTTAACGTATCACCAGTCCAACTTTTACAAGCTGGGTTTGTGAATGAAGTGATTAAAATCTTTGAAGAATATAAAGTCAAAAAAGGTATGGTATCGATTGAAGTTACCGAAACATTCTTAATTTCTTCATTTGAACTTGTCATTAATAAACTTAGACTTCTTAGAAATTATGGATTTAATATTCACTTAGATGACTTTGGTTCCGGGTATTCATCCCTTCAATATTTAAGAGACTTACCTGTCAATGCTTTAAAGATTGATAAGGAGTTTATTAAAGATATTGAAAATGATCAACATTCAAGAGCGATTGTCACAATGATTTCTAATTTAGCCAAAAGTATTGGATTAGAAGTGATTGCTGAAGGTATTGAAAATGATC
>JBAYCS010000101.1:0-3981 GCA_041668625.1 Acholeplasmataceae bacterium
ACCATAAAAGCACTATAAAATCCAACCCCAAATTGACCAATAATTTCTAGGTCTTTTTGATTCGTCTTCTCCATGAAAGCTTTTGAACCACTTTCAGCAATCGTACCTAAGTTATGAATGAGTTCATCCTCTGTAAATCCGATACCATTGTCTGTAATAGTGAGTGTCCGATTTTGTTCATCAGGTGTTAACCAAATTTCGTATTGATCAGATGGTACTTTCTGATCAGTTAAAGATAAAAAATGACGTTTATCGATGGCATCACTCGCGTTTGAGATAAGTTCTCTGATAAAAATTTCTTTATGTGTATAAATTGAGTGTGTCATCAAATGCAAGAGTTTTTTTGATTCAGTTTTAAATTGTTTTGTTTTTGACATCTTAATCGCCTCCAAGAATCATTTTAGTATGCAAAGGCATAAAAATCAAGAAATGTATGTTTTTAAAAAAAAGATGCTAGATATAATCTAGCACCTTTTATTCAAATTTAGCTTTAAGTACTTGTTCAACAAATATTTTAGCAAGATTTGGATCAAATTGTTGTCCACTATGGCGAACAATTTCTTTAACAGCATCAGCTTTTGACATCTTAAATCTATACGGTCTATCTGCAGTCATTGCTTCAAAAGAATCAGCTAAAGCGATAATTCTTGCATAAAAAGGAATATCTTCACCTTTTATATTTTGAGGATACCCTTTACCATCCCATCTTTCATGATGGGTGAGGGCGTAATCAGCTAGACTTGAATATTGATCGGCTGCTTTTAAGATTTGATAACCCGCTTCCGTGTGAGTTTTCATAATCTCATATTCTTCATCTGTAAGTCTTCCTGGTTTATTTAATATCGCATCTGGAATTGAAATCTTACCAATGTCATGATACATTCCAGCCATTTCAAGTTCTTTTAAATTTTCATCTTTAATGCCTAGTTTCATACCGATTGCTTTACATAAAGCAGCAACTTTTTGTGAATGTATTTTTTCTTCTTTGTATTTTTCTGTGAGTGTGGTTAAAATGGCTTGAATAGCATGATTTCGAATGCTATTACTTTCGGATAATTTTCTTCGATACATATTATTTTCGGATAATTTGATAACCTCATCGATTGTCGTATGATCATCATGTTTAATGTCGTATCCAAATGCAATTGAAATTGGAAGATTTTGTATTCTAATCTTTTCTAACTTTTCACGACATTGAGTTTTATAGTTTTCAAGTTCTTCAGTGGTTGCTCTTGGTGCTATGACTGAAAACTCATCACCACCGACACGGCAAATGACGTCTTCATGTCTAAATGTAGAACGTAGGACGTTAGCAACTTGTTTTAGCGCTTCATCCCCATACTCATGACCAAATGCATCATTAATAATTTTAAGCCCATTAAGATCTATCATCACAATTCCTAAAGGATAATTTTCATCATTATCCATACGTGTTAAAGTTTCACCGAAATAACGACGATTATTTAATCCGGTCAAAAAATCATGTTCGCTAATATATTCAATTTCAGCTTGACGTTTCTTAGGTTCAGTAATATCTCTAGAAACACCAACTGCACCGATTATTTTTTTATCCTCGCTATAAATTGGTGCGATAGATGATTCAAAATAGAGTGTTTCTCCATCAATATTAATATCCCAATCATAAAAAGTGTTTTCACCTTCAAGAGCTCTTTGATAGAGTTTATTTCTTTCTTCACCTTTTACACCAAATACATCTGTTATTTGGCGTCCTATAAAATCTAGAGCAGTTTTCCTAATTTTGCTTAACCCCTTACCATATACTGATACAAATCTTCGATCAAGATTAATTTCAAATATAATATCTGCTGTAGATTCTACAATCATTAAAAAGCGCTGATTTTCTAAAGTTAATTCATGATAATAACGATTGCTTATTTTAAAAGATTCTTCCGTTTTATCTAAAACTAGATTCACAGCGTTACGAATCTCAGTAAATCCGGTTTGTTCAGATTCAGGAAGTCTATATGTCATATCTGAATTAATGTCAAGCGATTTAATATCATCGACAAGTTTAACGAGTGGTTCAACAATGAGTCTTGTGTTAATGGTGATGAGTCCCGCTTCCATAATGACAAAAATAAATATCAAAATGATAAATAGTGTAGTGAAAAACGTCATGCTACTTCTATATTCATCATTACTCATAAACACAATGATTTCATAGCCACTGTTTCTGCCACTCATGTGAGTAATCACGCCAACTTCATCACTCACGTGAACATCTTGAATGAATCTAGCTTCTCCTAAACTAACTAAATCTTCTGAGTAATCAGAAATATGATGGAATTCAAGTTGTGAAAGTCGCATGTAGGGATGCGCTAAAACATAATCATTTTGATCAAGCATCATAGCATATCCGGTTCCACCAATTTTAAGTGTAGATACGTAATCTTTTATTTCAGTGATGATGATGTCTGCACCAACAACTCCTAAAAGCTCATTATTACGTCTTACAGCGTATGCTAAAGTCACAATAATTCTATCTTCAGTTGCATTTAAATATCCGGGTGTATAGATAACATTATCGGTTTCTATTGCCATTTGATACCATGCTCTTGTGGTTAAGTCTAATTCAGGAGGTGGGGTATACCCACTAGAGTTAATCATTGTTTTATCTGTCTTAAGATAATATATCGAGAACAAATCGGGATTATGATTTGCTATTGTAGATAAATAAGATAGAAGATGCATATCATCTTCTTCACTAAATTCAGAAACGATATGATTTGCGGTATCCATGAGTTCATTTTCAAACGTATTAAAAAACAAAGCTACTTCTGATTCAATTTGATTCGTATAAAGCATTAGATTTTCTTGAGTTTGCTTTTGAATGTTTGTAAACGTCGTCCCAAATAATATAGTTAAACCTGCAAACAAAATAAAAAGGACGATTCCTGTTAATATTGACTGACTTTTTATGAAACTCTTCAAGGAATACACCTCCCTTTATATGATTATCTTCATTATAAATGAAAAAACTGATATTTTACATAGTTTAGTTCAAAATCTCTTGATTTGTAAAACAAAGGACTTATCGGTATAATATCTTTTAGTGGAGGTTTTTTATGCCAATTAATTATAAAAAAATGTTAAAAACTTACTTTACTCTCCAACCTATGACCATGGTATTTTTAGTCCTAAACATTATCATGGTTTTTGTTACGCTTTTCATGGGTGGATTTAATGTAGAATCTCTTGTTGAATTAGGTGCTCTATATCCTCCTTTTGTCACTGAATATGGTGAGTATTACCGTTTAATCACAACTGCATTTTTACATGGGAGTATCCTTCATGCACTGTTTAATGTGATTGCGCTCTTCTATTTAGGTGGTCACTTAGAACGACTGATTGGAAGTTTCAGATATACTCTCATCTATCTTTTATCAGCGATTGGATCTTCTATGGCCGTTGTATTACTAAAACCAAACTCAGTCACCATCGGAGCTAGTGGAGCAATTTATGGAATCATCGGAGCGTTACTCGTTTTAACGTTTACACGGAAAGAGTGGTTTTTTAGTCAAGCGATTCGTTCCATAAGAAACCTTATTATCATTAACATCGCATTCACATTTCTTGTACCATCGATTAGTATAGAAGGTCATTTGGGTGGATTCGTTATTGGCTTTGTATTCATTCAATTCATGACACCAAATGAACCAGCAATTCAAAAGAAACTTGATAAACTTGAACGCGAAAAACAAAACACATGGATGAATTAAAAAGTTGGAAATTCCAACTTTTTTTTATAGATAGAGTTTGAAATCGTTTTTGAAAAAGGTAAATAAGGTTGCATTCACCAAAATAACTAGAAACAAAATAAGAGAGTAAATAGCTAACGGATAAGCTTTATTCCAATCCGTGAGGCTGATATGACGCATTAAAATGCCTAAGTATGCCCATATGATAACAAATACATAAACTGTATTACGTGTATAAAATAAGACGAGTAGTGAAAGTAAT
>JBAYCS010000102.1:0-3975 GCA_041668625.1 Acholeplasmataceae bacterium
TCATTTCAAAAGCACTGTATTTTATAATCCAAATCACATGGGATATTATCTTGTTTTAGTGACCTTATCAGCTGCATTTTTAGGGTTTAGGAAACCAAAAATTGATCTAGGTAAAGTTATCTTTTATATCTTGTTTTCTATACTTACTGTTTCACTCATAGAGAATGGTTCATTTGGGCCTTATCTAGCGGTTTCAGCAGGTTTATTGTTTCTATTAATCATGACATTTATCTTGAAAAAAAGCAAATTAATTCACGCGATAAGTATTGCATTTCTATTCCTTGGTATCACATTGGTTATGAATGAAGAAACAAACTTTTTATCACAAGAAACAGTGCAATTAACTGAAGGTGTTGGTGACATCATTGAAGATAATGAAAATGCTGGATCTGCGGGTTCTGGAAGATGGAGTTTATGGACAAACGCAATAGAGTTTATGATTGAAAAACCCGTGGTTGGCTATGGGATTGAAAACCTAGAACAAGCCTATTTAGAAGTAGGCATTACACAAGATAGACCTCATAATGAATTCATTCAAATTGGTGCGAGTATTGGTATCATAGGTCTTATACTATATATCGCAAGTTTAGGGTTTCATTTCTTTGATTTTTTGAGAATTAAGAAGAAGTCAACCTTTTACATCATTGGTTTATTTATGATTGTTTTCGGCTATTTGGTTTCAACATTATTTGGAAATTCAATGTTTTATACAACACCATATTTCATGATTATCTTTGGAATTTCAAGAAGCTTTTTGAAGTTTGAGACGAGCTACATGTAAACGGTAACATTCACTAAACAAATACATGTTTTAGAAGAACACATGACGTGTTCTTTTTTGTTATATTGTGATGTTATGAGTGAAGAAATATAAGCAAATACATTGATTTCAACGTTTATATGAACATAAATAGGAAAAAGATGAATTTATAAAAGCGGTTTCATTCTTTTTATGCCCCCATTCAAAGGTAGATTTAAAGTTATATGATAAAATAATAATGTACATTATTATAAGGAGCAAACACATGACACATACATTTCAGAATAAAGACACATTTAAAGAGTCATTTTTAAATGAACTTAAACATGAATTCCATGTTGAATTGAAAGATTCAACTGTTTATCAAAGATACACCGTATTAGCTAAATTATTGGATCAAACATTAAAAACTGATTTCGATAAAACTGAAAAACATATTCGAGAACATCATATGAAAAAAGCCATTTATTTTTCGATGGAATTTCTAATGGGAAGACTCATTACGAATAACCTTCAAAATAGTGGTCACTATGATGTCGTTAAAGAAGCATTTAATGATTTAGGCATTGATTTAAACGAAGTTGAAGAAGCTGAAGTCGATGCTGGATTAGGTAATGGTGGTTTAGGAAGACTTGCAGCATGTTTTTTAGATTCTGCAGCTTCAACGAATATTCCTTTATATGGAAATAGCTTACGTTATCAACACGGATTTTTTGTTCAAGATATTAAAGACCATAAACAAGTTGAATCTCCAGACCCTTGGTTAGATCAACCTTTTATATGGGAAGAAAAACGTGAAGATTTAGCCATTGAAATTCCCTTATTTGGATACGTAGAACATACAAGACTTATTAATCCACAGTGGATTAAAGCGATTCCTTATGATGTTAAAATCGTAGGTGATCAAAATGGTGTGGTTACGGGTCTTAGATTATGGAAAACTGAAGTATCTGAACGTCAACATGTTAAGTCAGATTATTACTTGGATTATTCAAGACGTATTTCTGACGTTTTATATCCAGATGATTCGACTGAAGACGGTAAAACATTAAGACTTATGCAATCTTACGTTTTTAGTGCTGCAGGCATTAAATCAATTATTAAAGAACATAAAGATCAAGGAAGACATGTCAGAACCTTACCTGAGTACTATGTATTCCAAATCAATGATACACATCCAACCTTAGTGATTCCTGAAATGATGCGCATTTTGATGGATGAAGAACACTTAGGTTATGATGAAGCATGGGATATTACGACACGTTCATGTGCATTTACAAACCATACCATTTTAGCTGAAGCACTTGAAAAGTGGAATAAACAAATATTCAGAAATCTTTTACCAAGAATTTATGAAATCATTTATGAAATGAATCGTCGGTTTATCATTGAACTTAAACAAAATGGACAATTTAATGATGAACAAGTTTATATGATGCAACTCATTGGTACAAACCATGTCAGAATGGCACATATTTGTATATACGGGTCATTTAGTGTGAATGGGGTTGCAGCACTTCATACAGATATTTTAAAACATATCGAAATGAAAAATTTCTACAAATTGTATCCTCATAAATTTAATAATAAAACTAATGGGATAACACATCGTAGATGGTTGATTCACACAAATCATGAGCTTACTCAATTGCTTGATGAAACGATTGGGACCACTTGGCGTAAAGATTTGATGGAATTAAAAAAATTTGAAACATTTAAAGATGATCAACATGTTTTAGATAAAGTCGATGAAATGAAACTTGCTAAAAAACAAGCACTCGCTCTTAAGATTTATAAAGAACAAGGTATTAAACTAGATGTCAACAGCATATTTGATATTCAAATCAAGCGTCTACACGAATACAAGCGACAACTTATGAATATCTTACATATCATTTATGTGTACCAACGCTTAAAGTCAGATGCAACATTTAAAGAGAATTATGTGCCACATAGCTTTATCTTTGGTGCTAAAGCTGCACCATCATACTTTATGGCTAAACAAATCATCGAAATGATTAATCGTGTTTCTGAGATTGTCAATGTCGATAAAGACACTAATGACAAGTTGAAGGTCGTTTTTGTTAAAAATTACAATGTAACATTTGCTGAATATTTAATGCCAGCTGCAGATTTGTCTGAACAAATTTCAACAGCAACTAAAGAAGCAAGTGGTACAGGAAACATGAAGTTCATGATGAATGGAGCCATCACCATTGGGACATTAGATGGTGCAAACGTGGAAATTGTGGATTATGCAGGTAAAGAAAATGCATTTATCTTTGGATTAACCTCACAAGAAGTGACTGAACTTCACCAAAAAAATGGCTACATGCCAAGAGAAATCTATGATCGCGATGTTAGACTTCAACAAGTCTTCCAGTTTGTGAGACAACTTCATCCAAACCCTCAACATTTTGATTATGTGTTAAATAATTTACTTAATAGTGATTATTTCTTAGTCATGAAGGATTTTGCAAGTTATTTAAATGCCCATGAAAAAGCAAATGAAGCTTATAAAGATCGTTATCATTGGTTGAGAATGAGTTTAATCAATATCGCAAACTCAGGATACTTCACCTCTGATCGTACGATTAGTCAATATAACGAAGACATTTGGAAATTAAGAAAAATAGAATTTTAAAAGTGAGGGATATTTATGGCGAAACAAACAGATCTAGGTATTCGTTCTTACACATTCTATCAAGTCTTTCCAAGACAACATAGTAAAACCCAAGATTTTAAAGGTGTTATTAAAGACTTAGATCGGATTAAAAAAATGGGAGTTGATGTTTTATATTTACTTCCCATTCATCCAATCGGAGAAGTCGCAAGAAAAGGATCAAAAGGTAGTCCTTATTCGATCGTTGATTATTATGCCATCCATGAAGATTTAGGAACACTAGAAGATTTTCAAGTCTTAATTGATGAAGCACATCAAAGAGGCATGAAAGTCATGATTGATATTGTCTTTAACCATACATCAAGAGATTCTGTGTTAGTCAAAGATCATCCAGACTGGTTTTATAAAAATGCAAATGGTGAGTTTGCAAATCGTGTGGGTGATTGGAGCGATATTACTGATCTTGATTTTAGAAAGTATGAAGTTTGGGACTATTTGACAAATGTGTTAGTCTACTGGGCTAAAATGGTGGATGGATTCAGATGTGATGTTGCACCACTCTTACCTATTGATTTTTGGGTTCAAGCTCGAA
>JBAYCS010000103.1:0-3955 GCA_041668625.1 Acholeplasmataceae bacterium
ATGCTATATGGTGAAGGTTGGAATATGACGACTGAAGTACCATCTAGACATCGATCGAACATGCAAAACCATCAAGCATTTATGAGCTATGCGCATTTTAATGACGGATTTAGAAATACATTTAAAGGTGAGCTTCACGGACCAGGCATTGGGTATGCGAATGGTAATTTATCGCTTTCCCATAAAGCTATGGATTGTCTTTTAGGGTCTCCGAGTATGTTTTTATCACCCAATCAATCGATAAACTACGTTGAATGTCACGATAACCTCACATTCTATGATAAGATGTTATTGAGCTCAGGGTTTGAAAAACCTGAATTTAAGATCAATCAAGATTTTATAAATCATGTGATTGCGATTAGCCAAGGTGTTCCATTCTATCATGCTGGACAAGAGTTTTATCGCTCTAAAAAGGGTGTAGAAAATTCTTATAATAGTCCTGATGATATTAATCAAATTCATTGGAATATACACACTGAAGGCGTTAAAAAATTAAGAAAATTATTATCCATAAGAAAGCAATATAAAGCATATCGACAAACTGAATACTTAGATAATGTCACAGTACATAGAGATCAAAATATTATCATTTATACAATTGATACAAAGCGCTATAAATTAATACATTACATTAAACCTTATCCATCAATTGAACGTTTTCCGCTTTATGAAGGTAAATTATTATTCCCATCACAAAAAGTGTTAAATGAAGAACATCATATTTATGTGGATCATCCTGGTGTATACATCGTTTTAATAAAAAAATAAAAGGAGTATCTTATGCGACCCATTAGTGATCATGATGTGAATGAATTTTTGCTTGGCCGTTCGAGTAATAGCTATGAATTTTTTGGTGCGCATTTACTTAGAGAACAAGGTGAAGTTTATGCCACAGAATTCACAGTTTATGCGCCAAACGCTAAAGAAGTAAGATTGATAGCTGAATTCAATCAATATGAAGGTTGGCGACATGTCTTAACAAAAATCCATCATGCGGGTGTTTACCGGATTGAAGTTCCAGGAAATTATGAATGGGCAACGTATAAATATGAAATCCATACCCATTCTGGGCGTATATTGTATAAAGCCGATCCTTATGGTTATTATAGTGAAGTCAGACCAGGAAACGCTTCTAAAGTTTATGAGATTAATGGTTATCCTTGGAAAGATCAAGATTGGTTTTATTCGAAGAAAAAGAGTTATCAAGAACCGTTATTAATTTATGAAGTACACCTAGGTTCATGGCGTCGTAAATTTGGTGGATTTAAACCTTATAATGAAGTCGTTGATGAACTAGTTCAATATGTGAAAGAACAAGGGTTTACCCATGTAGAACTTATGCCTGTTTATGAACATCCCTTAGATGACTCATGGGGCTATCAAGGGACTGGATTTTTTGCAGCAACCTCTAGATATGGCGTTCCTAAAGATTTTATGTATTTTATTGAAAGAATGCACCAAGAAGGGATTGGTGTCATTCAAGACTGGGTTTTAGGTCATATATGTAGAGATGCCCATGGACTATCATTTTTTGATGGAACACCACTCTATGAGTTTAATGATAAAGAACGTAGAGAAAATGTGACATGGGGAACAGATAACCTTGATTTCTCTAAAGGAATTACACGTAGCTTTATGTTATCAGCACTTAACTTTTGGGTTGATTATTTCCATGTTGATGGTTTTAGAATTGATGCAGTTTCTAATTTGATTTATTATTTAGGAAATCGTGAAAAAGGCACCAATATGGATGCGATCAATTTCTTACGTCAAATCTCTTTCCATTTATTTGGTAAAGATGACCGCATTTTATTCATGGCTGAAGATTCAACTGATTATCCACATGTCACACATCCTGTTGATATGGGTGGAATTGGATTTAACTATAAATGGAATATGGGATTTATGAATGATGTATTACGTTATTTCAAAGAAGATCCAATTCATCGTAAATATCATCATAATAATATTACATTCGGCTTAGTTTACGCATTTAATGAACAATTTGTTCTACCATTCTCACACGATGAAGTCGTGCATATGAAAGGCAGTTTAATCAATAAAATGCCAGGAGACTACTTCCAAAAATTTGCGAACTGGCGCCTACTTTTAACACTGTGGATGACACACCCTGGTAAAAAATTACTTTTCATGGGGCAAGAATTTGCTTCATTCTCTGAATGGGCATTCCAAAAAGAATTAGATTGGAATTTATTTGATTTCCCAGCACATCAGATGGCAAATCGTTTCTTTAGAGATTTAGCACAAGTTTACCTTCACCATGATGCACTTTATCAACTCGATCATGATCCAAAAGGGTTTGAATGGTCTGTGGTCAATGATAGTGCACAAAGTGTGTTCTCATTTATTAGAAGAAGTGAAACAGAAACACTTATCGTTATCCTAAATATGACACCTAATGTGCATGAATTTTATGAGATCGGTGTTCCTAAATATGGAAGATATGAAGAGATATTGAATAGTGATAAAGGCATTTATTTTGGTAGTGATCAATATAATGGGGTTCAACTTCATACGATTAAACGTCAAACCAATCAATTCCCTTATTATATTAAACCAAAACTTGGGCCACTTTCAGGCATCATCTTAAGACATAAAAAATAGGTAAAAAAAAGAGTAAATTTAATTTACTCTTTTATTTTTTCTTGGTTGTTTCTCTTTCGACAAAACTGACATCCATAATATCATGCAAACTATCGAGTTCAACTCCACGAATTAGCTTTGTGAGATTAATAAACGCTTGTTTACCCATCAGATTGACTGATTGGTGAATGGTTGAAATCGAAGGAATGACCCAATTTGAATAAGGAATATCGTCAAATCCGATAAGTGAGACATCATCAGGAATTTTTTTGCCCATTCGTTGTAAGATGTTACTTGCAGCAAATGCTAAGGTATCTGAGAATGTAAAGATACCATCAACTTGTGGGTTTTTAAGTAAAATTTCTTCCATGAGTTTAATATCAGGATTGACTAAGTCAAAATCAAAGATATCAACAAATAATCCTTTTCTCTTTGTTTCATTTAAAAAACCCATCGTTCTTTCCATCGTCGTAATCAAGAAAGAAGGTCCTCTAAATAATAATAAATTCGTTCTTCCACATTCTAGTAATTTTTTAGCAGCTAATTGACCACCCTTCACATTATCAGAAGTAATCGAAGGGATATTTTCATTTAAGATATGATCTACTGTAATCATGGGGATATTAATTTCTGATAATTTATCGATGCTTGAAAAGTTAGACGCGATAATTAAGCCTTCAACGTTATAAGATTCAAAAAATCGAAGATATTCAATTTCACGATCTGGATCATCTTGGGTATGACAAAACATGATTTTATATCCATAAGCTGCAGCTTGTGATTCAATACCTTCTAAGAGCTCACCATAAAATGAAGGTCCAATATGAGGAACAATGACACCGATGATTTTTGAACTTCTCGATGTTAAACTTCTCGCAAGTTGGTTAGGTGCAAATCCTAATTCATCAATGATTTTATTGACAATGATTTTTGTGTCTTCGTGGACATAACCTTTTTGGTTAACCACTCTAGATACGGTTGATACACTGACATTAGCTTTTCTTGCAACGTCACGGATGGTTGGCTTCATGGCTTAAGCCTCCTTTTTTAAGAGCATAAATCCATTAGTTTCTAAATCCATTGTATCACGAATGATATAAGTTTCATTAGTCATGAGATTTAGATATGTCCCTTTTAATGAAGACGTATTGACTGATTTTTTTGGTCCAACATTCATTAACGTTAGGATGGTTTCATCATTAAAAGATTTGGTGAACACTAATATTTCATGATCAACAAAATGATAATCAGGTACTTTAAAAGAAGCATATTGTTTTCTTAACTGAATGAGTTTTTTTGTAAAAAGGTAAAAGTCTTTATCCCAATCATTTTTGTCCCATAACATACAACG
>JBAYCS010000104.1:0-3928 GCA_041668625.1 Acholeplasmataceae bacterium
ACAACTGCAGAAGAAGCTAGAGCTGCAACTTCAGAAATTGGAATTTACGTTCCTGAAAACACGATTGCTTTCTACGACGGAATGGTAATTCCTACGAATGCAAGAAATGTTGATTTAGCGCATCAATTCATTGATTTCTTCTTAGATCCAATGAATGCATATGAAAACTCTGGTATCGTTGGTTATACAACAACTTTACAAGCAACCTATGATATGATTTACAATGCTACAGAAGGTGATGTTGTTCGTTCAATTATGGTTCAAGATTATCCTTATAATCCTTCCGCTTCTGGAAACTTTGCAGGAAAGCCATTAATCGCATTTTCATCTGATTTTACAGATCAAATCGCTTCAATGGTCAACCGTGTTCGTTCCAATTACTAATTAGGATTAAGAATTCACTATGATTTGATTCCTATATAATGAAATCAATCATCAAGATTCAAAACGATTTAAAAAGTAAATAATTAGCCTTTATAAGTGATTATCTTACCAAAAATCAAGTCTAATATGATTTGTTTCTTTGGCAATTAAGACAAGTCTCTATAGAGGCTTTTTTTAATTTTCTTTGTTATCTAGTAGTAGTAAAAAACAAAATTGATTGAAGAATCTTAAAAAAATGATGTTTTATATGAATAAACATTCATAAATTATATTTCAAAATAAACTTTTTAGTGTATAATTCTTATTAATAGTGTAAATTGGAGAACAGTAACTGACCGGTATTAATTTATAGAAAAGTAAAAATGTGATTGTGAAGTAATATTTATAGTAGTAGTCGAAGTAATTTTTTATACCCGGAGGTCTATTATGAAGAAAATATTTCTAGCCTTTTTAGTTCTTAGTTTAGGTCTTCTTTCGTTTGCATCAGGAGTATTGGTTCATGCAGTAGGATATGGAAGCGGTACTTTCCATGCGATTTCTACAACTGCAGATGGGGCAAAATCTGTTTATGCAGCTGATTTAGATAATGATGGAGATTTAGATATTCTATCTGCAAGTTCACTTGACAATTCTATTACTTGGTATATGAATATTTTCGGAAATGATTTTGTAAAGCAACCTGCCATTTCGACATCTGCAGATGGAGTGAGTTTTGTATTTGCTGCAGATTTAGATAATGATGGTGATATGGATGTGTTATCAGCAAGTTATGATTCTGATTCCATCTGTTGGTATAAAAATAATGGGGACTTAACGTTTACAGAGCAAATTCTAATTTCATCTACTGCTGACGGCGCTTTTTCTGTTTTCGCAGCTGATTTAAACAATGATGGATTACTAGATGTACTGTCGGCTAGTTCACTTGATAATAAAGTAGCTTGGTACTTAAACAATGGGGACTTAACTTTTACAGAACAAATAGCTTTATCTACTACAGCAGATGGCGCTAGTTCTGTTTTTTCTGTTGATTTAGATAATGATGGATTGAAGGATGTAATTTCTTCAAGTTATAATTCAGACACCATCACATGGTATAAAAATAACGGTGATCTGACTTTTACAGAGCAAACCGTAATTTCAACGACAGCAGATGGTGCAACTTCAGTATTTGCATCAGACTTAAATAATGATGGAAAAATGGATGTTTTGTCTTCTAGTTATGAAGATGATACCATCACTTGGTATAAAAACAACGGTGATTTAACCTTTACAGAACAAGCAGCAATTTCAACAACAGCAGATGGTGCATCATCAGTATATACATCAGATTTAGATAATGATGGAAAAATGGATGTGTTGTCTACAAGTTCACTTGATGATACTGTTGATTGGTATCAAAATAACGGTGATTTAACTTTTACTGAACAAACCCCGATTTCATCAACTTCAGATGGTGCAAGTTCCGTTTATGCATGCGATCTTGATAACGATGGAGATATCGATATCTTATCTGCTAGTTATTTAGATGATACAATTGCTTGGTTCATGAGCAATCAAAGCATCCGTTTTGCTGAACAACCAAAAATCGCATCGAATGCTGATAATGTTTATTCTGCGATAGCTTCTGATTTAGATAATGATGGGGACTTAGACATCATATCAGCCAGTCAATATAATGATACGATTGCTTGGTACAAGAACAATGGTGATGGTACATATACTGAACAGACTCCGTTATCAACAACTTCTGATGGAGCAAGATCAGTATTTGCAGCAGATTTAGACAACGATGGAGATATGGATGTCTTATCTGCAAGTGCAAAAGGGAATACAGTTGCTTGGTATATAAATAACGGCGATTCGACTTTTACAGAGCAAACTCCAATTTCGACAATAGCAAATGGTGCAAGTTCTGTTTATGCAGCCTATATAGATGATGACGAGTATTTAGATGTTATATCTGCAAATACTGGAAATGACAGAATTATATGGTATAAAAATAATGGTGGGACGTCGTTTACAGAACAAACCCCAATATCGACAACTTCAGATGCGGCGTTTTGTGTTCATGCAGCTGATTTAGATAATGATGGAATTCAAGATATTGTGGCAACGAGCTACTTAGACAATACAGTCGCATGGTTTAAAAACGATGGCCATGGGAATTTTAGTGCTGCACATGTTATTTCATCAACCTCCCTTGGCGCAAAATCTGTATTTGCTGCAGATTTAGATAATGATGAATATTTAGACATCATTACTGGTAGTTTTGACGAAGACAAAGTATCTTGGTATAAAAACGATGGTCATGGAAATTTCACTTTCCAGCAAGATATTTCGACCACTGTTGATGCGGTGCATTCAGTTTTTGCTGCTGATATGGATAATGATGGTGATATGGATGTCTTATCTGCAGGCTATTTTGATGATACAGTTGTTTGGTATAAAAATAACGGAGCAGGTATTTTTATTGAGCAACAACCACTTTCAAAAAACATAGGTGCTGCAATGTCAGTATACGCTGCAGATATGGATAACGATGGAGATTTAGATGTATTAGCTACAGGAAATTCTGATGACTCTGTTTATCTATTTACGAATAACTTAGTGAATAGCTATCCTGAAATTACTTTTAAAGCAAATGGTGGTGTCGTTGAATCAATATATCAAATGAATAATAATGCTTCATTTGTTATTAAACCTTCAATTTCAACTACAGCTTTTGGCGCAACTGCAGTTTTTTCAGCTGATCTTGACAATGATGGGGACATGGATGTCTTATCCGCAAATTTTAATAGTGATACCATTTCTTGGTATATGAATGATGGAAATGGAGTTTTTACTCCACAAACAGATATTTCCACTACACTTGATGGCACTAGATCCGTTATTGCAGCAGATCTTGACAATGATGGTGATATGGATGTTCTAGCATCTGGTTTTAGTAATGATACCATTGCTTGGTATAAAAATGATGGTATTGGGAATTTCACATTACAGCCAACCATTTCGACTACCGCTGATGGAACCGAGAATGTTTGTGCTGCCGATTTGGATAATGATGGACTTTTGGATGTTATATCTGCAAATGCATATAATAATTCGATTTCGTGGTACAAAAATAATGGAGATTCAACTTTCACTGTACAAACACCGATTACAACTACCGCTTTTGCTGCAAGATATGTTAACGCTGCAGATATGGATAATGATGGCGATATCGATATCGTCGCTGCAGTTTATTCTGAAAACCAAATTGTTTGGTTTATGAATAATGGTGACGGTACTTTTACAGAACAAGCATCGCTTTCTACGACTGCACAAGGTGCAATTTGTGTCGAGATCGCTGACTTCAATAATGATGGATATAAAGATGTCGTTGCAGCTGCTTATAATAGTAATAATATTTCTTGGTATTTAAATAATGGAAACGGAACATTTACGGAACAACTAATACTTGCAGTAGGAGTGATTGGAACTTTTCATGTATCTACAGCAGACATGGACAATGATGGTTTCAAAGATATTCTTATCGCAAATAGGA
>JBAYCS010000105.1:0-3899 GCA_041668625.1 Acholeplasmataceae bacterium
CTAAAGCGTTGATTACATGACTTACATTCGGTAAGTGGATCACTAAAACCACCCACATGACCACTTGCAACCCAAACTTCAGGGTTTAAAAGGATCGAACTATCGATTAATACATTATATGGATTTTCGCGCATGAATTTTTGAATCCAAGCGTCTTTAATATTCTTTTTTAACAAACTTCCTAAAGGACCGTAATCCCAGGTGTTTGCTAACCCTCCGTAGAGTTCGCTACCTTGATAAATAAAACCGGTTGACTTTGCGTATTGAACGAGTTGGTCTAGTGTTGCCATATTTGTCCACATCCTTTTAAGGTTATTGTAAATTTTTTAATGTTGTTTGTAAATGATACTGGTAGTACTTGTAGATAAATCTTTTAATTCTAGTCATCAAATCTTGATCCATGTCTTCTAGTTCTTGATAAGGTTTTACATAAAGCTTTAAAAGTTCTAAAGCTTCTTTCACATCTAAATCTATGATTTCTTCTTCACCTTCATAGATAAGCCCACCTTTTTCAATGTTAACTCCTCTAACCTTTCTACCATCAGGTTTTAAATTTAAACCATAACCTAACCGCTTTAAGATTTTAAGTGAAAAACTTAAACTAGATAACAGAATATCATGAGCATCTAAGACTTCTTTAACTTCATCATATATTTTCTTGTGATCTTCACGATCAATCACGATATGATCAATAATTTCAAATGGTAATGATGCCATCTTCATATCATTAAAATCCGATTTAATTGATGAATAATCATCAAGTATTTTTCCCTCTTGAAGGGTTATAAAGGATTTATTTCCTTCTTTAAATGAAATACGGGTTAAAGTCTGGGATAAGATTCTAGATGGATGATTTACTTTTTGAGAACCCTGTGCAAGTAAGGTTATTTTACCTATTTGTGTGTATACAAAAAGTAATCTACCATGCTCTTGATAAGGTTGGACTCTATAAATAATTCCTTCCACATTAATCACCATAACCGAAGGCTTTTAAATCTGATGGGCGGTTACGCCAATCTTTTTTAATTTTAACCCACAATGTTAAATGTATTTTCTTTGAAAATCGTTGATTGATTTCAATTCTAGCTTCAGTCCCTATTTTCTTAATCTTTTCACCATTTTTCCCGATTAAAATCTGTTTTTGGGTTGCACGTTCAACAATGATTAATGCTGATACATCTAGGGTTTTTAATTCAACATTTTCTTCCATGGATTCAATCATCACTGCAACAGCATGTGGGACTTCTTGTTCCGTATGAAATAAAATACGTTCACGAATAAATTCGGCCATAAGTTGTTCTTCAGATTGATCACTTTTCATCTCACTTGGATAAAACTTTGGTCCAATGGGAAGATATGGAACAAGTGATTCTTCTAATCTATTGAGGTATGTTTGATTTTTTGCAGAAATTGGGAAATAACCTTCATACTCATAACTTCCCAAATAACTCATGATGATTTCATCAATTTCTGATTTAGAACTTAGTTCATCTATTTTATTAATCACAAGAAAAACGGGCGTTTTTTGTCCCCTAAAATATTCAATCACGTGATCCTCTGCGCTGCCTCTTTTATGATCAACAACAAATAATACTAAATCAACATCCGATAGACTAGAGACCGCGATTTGATCAATGGTCTGATTAAGTAAATCTTTTCCCTTATGCATCCCTGGTGTATCAACAAAAATCATTTGATAATTTTCTTTCGATAAAACACCAGTAATTCTGTGTCTTGTGGTTTGAGGTTTTGGACTCATAATCGCAATCTTCTCGCCAATCAGTTGGTTAATGAGTGTTGATTTACCAACATTAGGGCGTCCTACAATCGCGATAAATCCCGAACGATATTGATCACTCATGGGGTTTTTCATCGAGTACAAAGGCGTATGGAAGTAATTCATCTGTATTTGTTTCTTTAATTTCACCTTTTGTATTTGCAAGATAAATCTTAGCATCTCTTGGAAGTAATTCATGCATCACTTGACGGCATGCACCACAAGGAGAAACTGGACCATGATCGTTTGCGATGACAGTCATTGAGACGATATCTTTAGGATCATAGCCTTGACTAATCAGCGAAAATAACGCACTGCGTTCTGCGCAATTCGATAATCCAAACGATGCATTTTCAATATTAGCTCCATGTACAAAAGTGCCATCTTTTAATTCGATAGCTGCTCCGACTTTAAAATTAGAATACGGTGTGTAGGCTTTTAAGCGCGCCTTTTTTGCTTCTTCGATATGTTTCATATGTTACGCTCCAATTTCGCACGTTTTAAAATACTTTCTTGCATGAAAACCATTTTTTCTTCATCTTCTTTGGTGTGATGATCATAACCTAGTAAATGTAGATAACCATGAACAGCTAAAAATCCGACTTCACGTTCAAAGCTATGTCCATAACTAATTGCTTGTTCTTTTGCTTTATCCATCGAGATGAAGATATCTCCGAGTGTTTTATCATCTGGATCATCATTTGGAAAACTTAAAACATCGGTGACTTTATCAATTTGACGATAATTTTTGTTTAACTCTTGTATTTGTTCAAGAGAAACAAAAATAATCGACATATTTTTTTTCTCTTTAACTTTTTTAAAAACTTTTTTTAGTAACTTTGAGACCTCTTTAATCTCAACATCCGTTTGGTTATATAGTTTGATTCTCATGTGCTTCATACCTTTCAAGTATCCGTTGAACTAAAGGGTTTCTTACGACATCAAGTTTATCAAATTTGATGATTTTAACATTATCTAAATCATCGAGTAAATCTAAGGCTTGATTTAAACCAGATAATACTCCACGCGGTAAATCGGTTTGACTGGGATCACCTGTAATTACCATTTTTGATGCAAAACCAAGTCTAGTTAAAAACATCTTCATTTGCACTCTTGTTGTATTTTGAGCTTCATCTAAGATGATGAATGCATTTTCTAAAGTTCTTCCTCGCATATAAGCAAGAGGGGCAATCTCAATGACGTTTTTTTCGAGTAAACTCATCGTGGTTTGTACACCAAGCATTTCATAAAGTGCATCATAGAGTGGCACTAGATAAGGATCAATTTTCTCTTTTAAATCACCAGGAAGAAACCCTAGATTCTCACCAGCTTCAACGACGGGACGAGTTAAAATCAATTTTTTAACTTTACCGTTTTTTAGATCAGCAACTGCTTGTGCAACAGCTAAATATGTTTTCCCAGTCCCAGCTGGACCAACGCTTAGCACTAAATCATGTGATTCTATAGCTTCAACATAATCCTTTTGATTAAATGTTTTCGGATATATTGCTCTCCCTAAATCATTGACTAATATTTTTTTTCGGTTCTTATATAATTCGAAGACACCTTCAAGTTCATTTTTTTCAGCAAGCTTGATGATGTACATGATATCTCTTTCAGTAAGTTGGACTTGATGCTCAGCAAGGTCAATTAAAATCGAAAAAATAGCTTCCAACAATGGTCTAGTCTTCTCAGTTCCATCCGTGACGATCTCAGATCCATGGACAGATACGTGAATCCCTAAATATTGTTTGAAAACCAACATGTTACGATCTTGTATGCCTACCAGTCTTGCAATGGCTTCAGCATGATGAATTTGTCGATTTAATTTCATTAAATCCGCTCCTTTTCGTGTATCAATTATACCACACGCTGAAATAAAAAGAACATCACCTGTTCTTTTCACTTATTTTTCGACAAAAACGCACCCCTAAAGGTGCGTTTATTCTAAGATTATTTCTTCTTCGAGCGTGCTGCACGTTGGCGATCCTTACGTTCTACACTTGGTTTAACGTAAAACTCACGTTTGCGTGCTTCTTGGAGGTTTCCTGACTTAGAAACATCGCGTTTGAAACGACGTAAAGCGTCTTCAATAGATTCTTTTTCGCGAACAACTGTTTTA
>JBAYCS010000106.1:0-3881 GCA_041668625.1 Acholeplasmataceae bacterium
AAAGTATCAAATATAACATGTGCACAATGTGCAAAATCGATTGAATCCTATTTTAACGATTTAGAATCTATCGATGCAAAAGTACTCGTAACCTCGAAAAAGGTTATTTTTAATTATGATGAAAATACATATGATACCTTAAAGATAGCTGATCATTTAAGAGTGATAGGGTATCATCCAGTTTTAACATCAGAAGCTCAAGAAAAAGCTAAAAAAAGAGAGCAAATCGATTTAATGATTACGATTATATTAACATTGCCACTTCTATGGACTATGTTTGCTCATTTAGGGTTTAATGTGTTCGTTCCTGAAATCCTCATGAATGGATGGCTTCAATTAGCGATTGCAACTCCTATTTTATTTTATAGTGGAAGGCATTTCTTCATCCAAGCATACCATCAAGTTAAAGCAAGAAATCTTGGTATGGATGCTCTAGTTGTCATGGGAACAAGTGCGGCTTATTTCTTCAGTATTTATCAAACGATTATCTATCGAGATCATTTTCATATGATGCCAGACTTATATTTTGAAACGACTGCTGTCATTATAACCATGGTTTTACTCGGTAACTATTTCGAATCACGGGTCAAAGAAAAAACAAGTGATGCCTTGCAAAGCTTAGTGCGTCTTGGTGCAAAAGAAGCGAGACTTTCTAAAGACGGTGTGACATCTTTAGTACCGATCGACGATATTATGCCTGGTGATGTATTAGTGATTTTAGCAAATGAAAAAGTACCTCTGGACGGTATCGTTATTGATGGTTCAAGTTATATTGATGAATCGATGTTAACTGGTGAACCGATGCCTGTCAGCAAAAATTCAGGTGATAAAGTTGTGGGTTCATCAATGAATATTGTCAATACCATTAAAATTAAAGTGACAGCAGTTGGTAGTGATACGATTTTATCTAAAATTATTAAAACTGTTGAAGATACTGCTTTAATTAAACCTAAAGCACAACGGATTGCAGATAAGATTGCAGCATTGTTTGTACCGATTGTTGTGGTGATTTCAATTTTGACCTTTGTCTTGTGGATCGTTTTCGCATCAGATGGAAACATTTCGAGTGCATTTGCTCCTGCAGTGGCTGTATTAGTTATTTCATGTCCATGCGCATTAGGTCTTGCGACTCCAACATCGATTTCAGTGGGTAGTGGAATTGCCTTTAAATCAGGGATTTTATATAAAGGCGGTGAGTTTTTTGAACTCGCTAATAAAATTGATGCCATAGCATTTGATAAGACTGGAACACTGACTAAAGGTCATCCTGAAGTCATTGAAGTCGTTGGAGATTCAGTGTATATGAAATATACAGCATCCCTAGAATCTCATTCTAATCACCCAATCGCTAAATCGATTATGGACCATTATGATGGTGAATTTGAAAATGTTAAAGATTTTAATGTCTTGATTGGTTTAGGTGTTAAAGGAATCATTGATGAAAAACATGTTGCTGTAGGTTCAAAAAAACTTATGCAATCCATCAATGCTAAAAACACCTTTGATGATCAAGCCTATATTGGTAAAGGTTATACTATTTTCTATACTTCAATCGATTTAGAAGTTAAAAATATGATCGTCATCTCAGATCCATTAAAACCAGATGCTAAACATATGATTGAAATCTTAAAATCACGAGGTATTACACCTTATATGATTACTGGTGACCAAGAGGAAACCGCAAGGTATATCGCTAATCAATTATCGATTGAACATATATATTTTGATGTATTACCTCATGAAAAAGCAGAAATCATTCAAAAAATACGTGAAGAAAAACAAGTCGTTGCATTTGTGGGTGATGGAATTAACGATGCACCTGCTTTAAAAATGGCAGATGTTGGATTTGCTGTTGGATCGGGTTCTGATATTGCCATCGATACATCTGATGTGACATTAATGAGTACAGATTTAAAACTTGTCATTGATGCGATTGATTTATCACTCGCAACACTCAAAAATATTTATCTTAATTTCTTTTGGGCATTTGCTTATAATATCGTGATGATTCCTCTTGCAGCATTTGGATACTTAAATCCATCATTAGCGGGTATTGGTATGGGATTTTCATCGATCATGGTGGTATTGAATGCTTTGAGTCTAAAACGTTTTAAATTTAAAACGGAAGGAGGGAAATCATGAAATTACACGTAGAAAATATGACATGCAATCATTGTGTCATGAAAATTCAAAAATCATTACTGATTAATGGTGTTGATGCAAAGGTGAGTTTAGATGAACATGCCGTCATCTTAAAATCTGATAAAGATGTAGATAAAGCAAAAAAAGCCATTAAAGAAGCTGGCTATGAGGTCAAAGCATGAGAGTTGTTGGAGGAATCCATCGTGGACGAATCTTAAAGAGAGTTAATAAACCAACGACTAGAGAAACTGCTGATATGGTTAAAGTCGCAGTTTTTAACATGATTCAAATCAAACAAGGCATCATTCTAGATCTTTATGCAGGATCTGGAGCTTATGGCATTGAAGCGTTAAGTCGTGGTGCCGATTTCGCATATTTTGTTGATATGGATAAAGATGCGATTAACATCGTAATTGAAAACCTTAACCTTTTAAAACTTGAACATCAAGCGAAAGTTTATCATCAAACCGATGAAAGATTTATCAAGTCTTTAAACCAGGATACGATGTTTGATGTTATCTTTTTAGATCCACCTTATGACGTAGTCAATTACAAAGAGGTTATTGAAAAACTTTATACTCATTTGAATTCAGAAGGATTGATTGTATGTGAATCTAAAAAGCAAGTCGAAATTGATGTTACAATCGAAGGTTTGGAAAAAATCAAGAACAAAACTTATGGAATTAAGCGTATTACAATCTTTAAAAAACAATAACAGGTGCGAGCACCTGTTTTATTTTAGTCGTTTGAATTTTATTCTTTTAATCTCATCTTTGTTTATGTGATAAGTCGCTTGAATATAGTGATATTTTTCGAAAGAACTGACATCATCTTGATAAGGAAGTTCTTTGACTTTCTCCCAAGCATGATCGTCAACAACGACTTTATCTGAAGTGCCAATCCAATAGAGATGGTGTCTAATGACCTCTTTATTAGAAACTAAATCAAGTATTCCCAAATGATCTATTAAGTAATTATCGTTTTGAAAATAAGTTTTGATATCGATATGATTGGTTTTTGGTAATACTTCTTGAGTGTAGATGTTTTCTTTATCTTTACCAATCAAAAGAATCAATTTTTCTGATTTTATGTGTTGAAGTTTAACATACGATATGAGACCATAAACAAAGACAGCAATAGATAATAAAAGGGTTGAATACAAAAGAAAGGATTCAAGGGTTAAAAAGGCTAAAACACCAAGGATTAAAGGGATTGATAAAGCTAAATAAACGAATTTCACTTGATAATAAATCGTATCTTTAACTTCCTTAATGCCTTTAAGTTTAGTTCGTCTAAACTTAATGTTTCCTTTATGGAAATCACCCATTAAGTAACGTAGTAATAGAAGTGCTAATAAAGGTGGAATTATCGATGCGATTGCGCCATATATCAAGGTTGGTGTTGAAAGTATATGCCACTGTCTAATGACAGTTTGATAAAATGAAATGATTGCTAAAAAATATAGAATACCTTGTGTCAATCCTTTTTTTCTTCCTGAGATGATATAGATGAAATACGCTAAGAAAAAATAGCTAACAGTCGTTAATAATATGGGAATAATAAGATCCATAAAAACCTCCATGATGAGTCTTTCTTATTTTATAGAAAAATACGAATTCTGTCAAACTTACTGGTATTTCATCTTGTAATATTTATTTTATTTTAGTATAATGCTAGTAGCATGATAGGAGTGATAATGATGTTACAAATCGCATGGTGGTTATTAGTCATCATCATCG
>JBAYCS010000107.1:0-3866 GCA_041668625.1 Acholeplasmataceae bacterium
GATTCCATGGAAAAACAAATGCGTGCTGAACGTGAAAAACGTCAAACCATTTTGATTGCTGAAGGTGAAAAGCGTGCTGAAATTCTTAAAGCTGAAGGTGAAGCTGAAGCTGTATTACTTCGTGCTGAAGCAAATAAGCAACAACGTATTTTAGAGGCTGAAGGTGAAGCGTCTGCCATCTTTAAGATTAAAGAAGCTGAAGGCTTAGGTATCGAAATTATTAAGAAAGCTGCAGCAGATCAAGCAGTACTTACTCTTAAGTCTTTAGAAGCATTAGCACTAGTTGCCAATGGTCAAGCAACGAAGATTGTTGTCCCAACGAATATTACAGACATTGCATCGACTGTGATGATGGCTGCTGAAATTGCCAAAGAAGATAAAAAGAAATAAAACATAAAGGGCTAAAATTTAGCCCTTTTTTATTGATGATATATGATAAGTGGTACTTCCATCTCTGCTTTTGTTAATCCTGCATGATGTGCTTTAAATGATGATTCTTCTTTCATATTAAACATGGAATCACTGAAAGCTATAGCGATATAGTCACCTAAACACGCATCTGTCTTTGGATGCATAGTGCCACGTCCTAAGAGCTTAAGATTGATAAGCTCTTTTTTACTATATAACTTGAAAGCATGACCATATCGTTTATTAAATAGTTTCTTAAACGCAAGTTTAAATCCGGTTTTCACAAAAAAGTTTGTTGATCTTGGTTCAATAGAAGGCTTCCTTACAAGCATGGCATTCATTTCTAAATCCTTAAATAAATCAATACTACATACATCAATTAATCCATGATCAGCAATGATTATCATTATGGTGTTATCATTCATTGTTAATGAAAATTTAGTTAACTGATCATTTAGCTGTCGTAACGTCTGTTTTGTTTCATCACTTGTAATCCCAAAATCATGTTCAGTCATGTCAGGATCTGTCCAGTAGACATAAGTAAAACTACGTTCATCTTTATTAATGATGGAACTTAAAGCTTCTAATTGAGCTTCAAATGTAGGATAACCCGTAGGTCTAAAAGAGGGAAATAATTCATAAGTCTTTGTATAGGGTGAAGCTTTAGTTATTTTCTCATAAATAGTTTCATAACTTAAATATTTATCTCTAAGCAATACATCGAATTTTCGATTTGAATCATAAAAATCATGATTTAAAAAAACCACACAATTTGTATCTTCTTCCTTGAAATATTGAACCCATCCAAGATATCCAGTTTCATAAGGTGATTTAACAGCTAATACTGCATTGGTTGCTGCAACTGTTGTTGGTGGATAAACCGAAGTGATGGTGTCAACTTGATGTTTTCTTAAAAAATCAGTTGGCAGTAAATGTTGGTTTAAAATATTTGTACCCATACCATCAAGCAAAACTAAAACGATATGTTTTTTATGCATGTTTAATTTAGTCTCTAAGATTGGAATTTTAGCATATTGACTATGCGCTCCATAATATTGAACAATTGTCGATGATACATTGATAATCGAGTGTTCATAGTTTGGAACCATCACTTTATGTTTTTTATCCATTATTTGATGGTCTGTTTAATTAAGACGACTTCTTTTTTGGTTGGACCAATTTTGATCGCATTTGTGATAAGATTTTTTGCCTCATTAATACCTTTATCTCTCACAAATAATGTTGCTAAGACATCGCCTTTTTCAACTTTAGAACCAATCTTTTTATGTAAGTCAATACCGACTTCCATATATATTTGATCTTCTTTGGTTTCTCTACCTGCACCTAAGCGCATCGCTGCTTTACCAATTTCAAGAGCATTTATATCTTCAACATAGCCTGATTGATTGGCATGTACTTCTTCTATTTTTTTAGATAAAAGCTGTTCTGGTTGATAAAGGATAGTTGTATCTCCACCTTGAGCTTTCACAACTTCGACAAATTTATTAAATGCACTTCCATCTTTTAAAGCATTGCGTAATAAAGATTTGGCTTTATCAAAATCGGTTTCGATATTGGCATCTTTTAATAGATGTGCACCAATTTCAATCGTCACATCAACTAGATCTTTTGGACCATGACCATGAAGTGTTTCGATCGCTTCATAAACTTCTAGTCCGTTACCGATTTTATGCCCTAAAGGCTCATCCATACCTGTGAGTATTGCTGTCATTTTTCGTCCTGATAAACGTCCAATCTCAACCATCAGTTTTGCTAGTTTTTGGGCTTCCTCCTCAGTTTTCATAAATGCGCCATGACCCACTTTAACATCTAATACGATGGCATCAGCACCACTCGCAAGTTTTTTACTCATAATCGATGACGCGATGAGTGGAATAATATCAACAGTTGCTGTGACATCACGAAGTGCATAGAGCTTTTTATCCGCTGGTGCAACATCGCCACTTTGTCCAACAATCGCAATCCCAATATCTTTTACTTGTTTCATGAAGTCTTCAACTTTGAGTTCTACTCTATATCCAGGAATACTTTCAAGTTTATCGATTGTACCACCAGTATGTCCTAAACCACGGCCACTCATTTTGGCAAACTTGACGCCGAGTGAAGCTAAAAGTGGACCTAAAATCAAGGTCACTTTGTCACCCACACCACCGGTCGAATGTTTATCTACTTTCACCCCAGGAATCGATGATAAATCAATCATATCACCCGAATTTGCCATCGCATTTGCTAAATCTTTCGCTTCCTCATCATTCATCTCTTTAAAATAGATAGCCATAAGTAAAGCACTGATTTGATAGTCTGGTATTTTACCAGCTGTATAGTTTTCAATAATGTATTTTATTTCTTCTCTTGATAACGCAAGTCCTTCACGTTTTTTTAAGATTAAATCAACTGTATGCATATGTTCACATCTCCTTATTTCTATTCTAACATAAAAGCATTTATAACTATGTTATAATAGAGCATGTGAAATGAGGGATAATATGTTTATAACAATGGTTAGACATGGTCAAACAGATGCAAACTTTAATCGAATCATCCAAGGTAGAATTGATAATCCGTTAAATGAGATTGGAAGAACACAGGCACATACCGTAGGAAAGCATTTAAATTCACTCGAACATCATTATGATTTTATTATTTCTTCTCAACTTTCAAGAGCACTAGAAACGGCTTTTATTATTAAACAATATGTAGAGTCAAATCAGCCAATTATTATTTCACACCATTTAGTTGAAAGAGAATTTGGATATTTAGAAGAAAAACCATTTGAAGAAGCCATATTTTTCATCAAGACCAATCCTCAAAACAATTTTGGTTATGAAAATGACGAGAAAATTATAAAAAGAGTTAAGAAAGCTATTTCTGATTTATATAACCGTTACCCAGATAAAAATCTATTAATTGTTGCCCATTCACATGTGATTAAGTCCATGCTAGTGATCGTCGATCCCAATAAATATTCATTTTCAGAACATCGTTTACAAAATACCGAGTTTTACCATTTTGAAGTTAAAGACCAATTAATTACACTAAAAAAATAAAGGCCAAGTGGCCTTTTATTCTAATTTATCATTGATAATTAAAAACATTTCTTCAGCAATTTCTGCTGTTTTCTTATCTTTTACACTTTCATAAGAAATCATTGGATGAATAATCATTTTAATGTGAGTCGCTCTAAAAGGTGCTCTTTTTTTAATTTGTGTTGTTCCTATGATACTCACAGGAAGCAAATTAGCTTGTGCTTTAGTCGCAAGTCTATATGCACCAGCACGCATAGCAACCATTTTTTCATCATCTCTATCTTTAATACCACCTTCAGGGAAAATCATCATCGCCATTCCTGTTTTCACCACTTTAATCGCTTCAACCATCGCTTTAGCTGTGTTACGATCACTCGAACGATCAATTGGGAATGCGCCTAAATATTTCAA
>JBAYCS010000108.1:0-3805 GCA_041668625.1 Acholeplasmataceae bacterium
AAAAGAGGCTTCAAGAATGTCAATCGCAAGGAATACGCTGTGATTAACCTTAAAGATTTAAATCAATTTAATGACGGCGAAATTATTACACCGGAAACATTAAATGCTCGTAATGTCTTAAAGAAATTAAACTCAGGCGTTAAGGTACTTGCAAACGGTACTCTTGAAAAGAAACTTACGGTCAAAGCCCACGTATTCTCTAAAGCTGCTGAACAAGCGATCGTACAAGCCGGTGGAACAGTAGAGGTGATCTAAAGTGTGGTTACGAATTAAACGAGTTCTAAGTAACAAGACAGTGATGTTACGCATAGCGTTCACACTGTTCATCCTGTTAGTAGTTAGAATCTTAAGTCATATTACAGTACCACTTTTTGACACCAGATCCATCGTTGCCTTTATGGAAGCGAGCGGAAGCTTTGTTGCCATTCTAAATAATTTTAGTGGTCAAGCTCTCGAACGTTTCTCGATAATGGCACTTGGTATCTCGCCTTATATTACAGCATCAATTGCTATCCAAATGCTTCAAATGGTGATTCCACAGTTTAAAGAGTGGAGTGAGCAAGGTGAAACTGGTAAGCAAAAGTTAAACAAGATTACGCGGTATGCAGCACTAGCTATGGCGTTTATTCAAGGGTTTGCCCTTATTGTTGGTATTAGTGTGAATGGTAGTGTCATCATTCCATCGATTGAAGCATCAGTCGTTGATCAATTCCGTTATGTGTTTTATATCTACATGGCATTAGTCATGATGGGTGGTACAGCATTAGCGATTTGGCTTGGTGATCTTATTACTAAAAAAGGTGTCGGTAACGGGGTTTCATTACTCATCGTTGCTGGGATTGTCACAAGCTTACCAGCGATGTGGACAACTTTATGGACGAAGTATATTGCAGGTGGACCAAGTGGATGGGACCTTGTGTTCTTCATCTTGATTATCTTATTATATTTTGCCATTCTATTCGGTGTTGTCTATATGCAAATTGCGACTCGTAAGATTCCAGTTCAATATGCTAACCGTCAAGGAAAATCAGATTCAAATATTCCAATGAAGATTAATAGCGCAAGCGTGATTCCAGTCATCTTTGCTCAAACAATTTTATCAATTCCGCTATCAATCATTGGTTTTTCTGGAGCTAGCAATACATTAACACTATGGATTGAAAATATCTTTAGTTCACAAAAACCAATTGGATTTATCTTATTTGTCATTTTGATTGTTATTTTCTCATTCTTCTATTCATTCTTAACCATTAATCCAGAGAAAATTGCAAACAATTTATCAAAATCAAACGCGTATATTCCTGGGGTTAGACCTGGTGAAGATACGAAAGATTTTGTAGCAAAATTACTATTTAAAATTACCGTTATTGGTACAGTATATCTCGTTGTCTTAGCCGTTCTTCCAATTATTACAGCTATTGTATTTGGCTTTCAAGGCACCGAAGCACAAGCGATTACGCTTGGTGGTACAAGTTTACTCATCATTGTAGGGGTTGCAATTGAAACCACACAACAAGTTGAAACTGATGCAGCTCAAGCAGAGTATACAGGTATCTTTAAATAATAAGGAGGATTTAATATGCGCATGATTATAATGGGCCCACCTGGAGTAGGTAAGGGCACTGCAGCGGCACTTTTGTGCAAGCATTATGACATTCCTCATATTTCCACTGGAAACATTTTTAGAGAGCTTTATAAAGACCAAACGGAAGTTGGGAAGAAAGCAAAAGGTTATGTGGATCGCGGAGAACTTGTTCCCGATGAAATCACGAACTTAATCGTTTACAATCGTTTACTACAAGATGATGCAAAAAACGGATTCTTACTTGACGGCTTTCCAAGAAATACGGACCAAGCTAAAGCACTCGATGGATATCTAGCTGAATCAAAAATTAAAATTGATGCCGTGGTAAATTTAAAAGCGCCAGATCAACTCATCATTGAGCGAATTGGCGGACGCCGTGTGTGTGAAACATGTGGAGCAGTTTATCATGTCACAAACCTTAAACCAAAAGTTGAAGGTATTTGCGATAAAGACGGTGGGAAACTCATCCAACGTATCGATGATATGGAAGAAACAATCATTAGACGTTTAGGTGTTTATTACAGTCAAACCGAACCAGTCATTGGTTATTATGAAAAGAAAGGTGCAGTACTTCATGTCGATGGTACAGGAACAATCGAACAAGTTCACGCCCTTATTATGAAAGCATTAGGTGAGTAGGTTTGATTCAAATTAAGTCACAACGCGAAATTGAGCTGATGCGTGAGGCAGGCCATATGCTTGAACTCACACGTCAAATGTTAGAAAAACATATTAAACCTGGTATATCCACGCTTCAGCTCGATGAACTCGCTTACAATTTTATTTTAAATCTTGGAGCAACCCCTTCGTTTAAGGGTTACCATGGCTTTCCAGGATCATTATGTACTTCAATCAATGAAGTTGTTGTTCATGGCATCCCTTCTAAGAAAGATGTTTTAAAAGAAGGCGATATTATTACATTGGATTTCGGCGTGAACCATAAAGGCTATCACGCAGATTCAGCGACAACCTATGCAGTAGGTAAAATAAGTCCTGAAATTGAAAAATTACTTCAAGTTACGGAAAAAGCACTGTATGTTGGTTTAGAACAAGCCAAACCAGGTAATCATGTCTCTGATATTTCTTATGCGATCGAATCATTTGTTAAACCTTATGGTTATGGTATCGTTGAAGAATTCACCGGTCACGGTATCGGAAGAGAATTACATGAAGAACCGTTTGTTCCAAATTTCGGGAAACCGAATCAAGGTCCAATCTTAAAACCAGGCATGACGTTTTGTGTAGAACCGATGGTTAACCTCGGTACAAAACGTGTGAAAGTCTTAAGCGATAACTGGACAACTGTTACAACAGATCGCAAACCAAGTGCTCATTTTGAACACATGATAGTGATTACTGAAACTGGATATGACATATTAACAAGATTAAAGAAGGAGTGAATCTATGGCAAGACAAGATTTAATTGAAGTAGAAGCTAGAGTAATCGAAATTCTACCAAACACAAAGTTCAAAGTTGAACTGATTCAAAATGGCCATATTGTATTGGCTCACGTTTCTGGTAAAATCCGCATGAATAACATACGCATTTTACCTGGTGATAAAGTTACTGTTGAATTATCACCATACGATCTAACACGCGGTAGAATCACTTACCGCCGCAAATAAGGAGGCACGCACATGAAGGTAAGAGCGTCAGTAAAAAAAAGAAGTGAAGACGACATCATCGTTAAGCGTAAAGGCAAAATCTACGTCATTAATAAGAAAAATAAAAGACATAACCAAAGACAGGGTTAATAGGGAGGAACTATGGCAAGAATAGCAGGCGTTGACATTCCACGCGACAAACGCGTCGTGGTTTCGTTGACTTATGTATATGGTATTGGATTATCCACTGCCAAACAAATTTTAAAGGATGCCAATGTGAGTGAAGAAACTCGCGTGAAGGCATTAACAGAAGATGAATTAAACCGTATCCGTACAGAAGTTGTGAAGTATATTACTGAAGGTGATTTACGCCGTGAAGTAACACTTAACATCAAACGTTTAATGGAAATCGGATCATACCGTGGGATTCGCCATCGTAAAGGATTACCAGTTCGTGGACAAAACACGCGTAACAACGCACGTACACGTAAAGGTAAACCAAAGGCAATCACTGGTAAGAAGAAGTAAGGAGGAATAGATCATGGCACGTAAAAAGACAACTAAACGTAAGGTTAGAAAGAATATTCCCCTTGGTGTAGCACATATCCATACAAC
>JBAYCS010000109.1:0-3799 GCA_041668625.1 Acholeplasmataceae bacterium
TAAATGCATGTGAAAATGGAAAACGCTTTGTCCTGCGATTTCACCATTATTATTAAGTAGATTAAGACCTAGAGGACTAAACGCAAGTTTTATTGCCTTAGCAAGCTTTATTGAGATTTTCATGACATGAGCTGCAAGATCATCAGGCATCTCAAAAAGATTAGCGTAAGCTTTTTTAGGTACTACTAAAGTATGCCCTTTTGTTGCTTGAGATATATCTAAAAATGCAATAACTAAGGTATCTTCATACACAATGTATGCAGGTATTTCTCTTTCAATAATACGTGAAAATATTGTCTTCATCATAACACCTCTCTTTTCAAATTCATTCTATCATACTAACATTGAAATGACAGTGTTTAAATGATATAATCATTTCGTATGTAGGAGGAGTAAAAACTATGAAAAAAATTCCAGTCGGTATTTCAGGCCGTCATTTGCATTTAACAAAAGAGCACCTCGAAATTTTATTTGGTGCAGGGTATGAATTAACAATTTTAAAAGATTTAAGTCAACCTGGTCAATATGCCGCAAACGAAAAAGTTGATGTCATTAGTCCTAAAGGAAATCTTTTAGCAGGTGTTAGAATTTTAGGACCAGTACGTCCAGACTCGCAAGTTGAAATTTCTATGAGTGATGCGATTCGATATAAATTTATTGCCCCTGTTCGTTCATCTGGTGATGTTAAAGGATCAGGTGCTTGCACATTAGTTGGACCAAAAGGACAAGTAGAACTTACAGAAGGCGTGATTATTGCTGATCGCCATATCCATTTTTCTGATACTGAAGCAAAAGAATTTGGCGTTACTGATCGACAAATGGTAAGTATTAAGATTAATGGTGAAAAGCCAGGTATTTTAGACAATGTTTTATGTAGAGTTAGCCCCAAGTTTAAATTAGACTGCCACTTGGATACTGACGACGGTAGTGCCTTCATGTTAAATACAGGTGACTTCGTTGAACTAATCAAATCTTATACAATAAATGGATAGTGCCTTTTGGCACTTTTTTAACTCAGGAGGTCATGATGTTTAAAAAACTCGAGCGATCCCAAGTTTTTAAAGATCCTCTCTATGGATATATTCAAGTCGATAACGAGCTTATTTTAGAACTTATTAATACAAGTGTTTTTCAAAGACTAAGAAGAATTAGACAATTATCAGGTGTTCATATGGTTTTTCATGGAGCTGAGCATTCTAGGTTTAGCCATAGTCTTGGTGTATATAATGTTGCCTATCGGTTTTTAACAGTACCCGATATCCAAAATGTATTAGACGAACGCAAAAAAATGCTGTTTTTATGTGCTGCGTTACTTCATGATATAGGACACGGGGCATATTCACATGCTTTTGAAGATGTATTTGGCGTTAATCACGAGCATATAGGGGCAAACCTTATTTTGCATCACGAAGAGCTTAGATCTATTTTTGATGGGGTTGATTTTGAATTCAAATCAGATTTAGCATCAATTTTACTTAAAACCAAAAAATTTCCAATTATTGAACAACTGATTTCTAGTCAACTTGACGTGGATCGTCTTGACTATTTGGAACGTGATGCTTATTTTACTGGAGCTGCTTACGGACATATCGATTTAGATCGTTTGATTCGGGTTTTATATATCAGAAATGGGCAAGTGGTCTTCAAAATATCTGGAATTCACGCAATTGAAAATTACTTAATTAGTCGGTATCATATGTATTGGCAAGTATACTATCATCCTGTCGCAAGAGCTTATGAAGTAAATCTAGAGAAAATATATCGTAGAGTTAAAGACCTGCTCGAATTAGGATACAGGTTTGAATCTAACGTATTACCACTCCAAAAAGTCATAGAAAACCCAAATGACATTGATCATTTTCTTGAAATAGATGATTATTATATCAATGGATTAATTCAAAGTTTTAGAAAAACAAAAGACAAGATTTTAAAGGATTTGTCAAATGATTTCTTAAATCGCCATATTTGGGGATATATGAATCAGTCTGATGAAAATCAGTCTAAAATAGATGAGATTCTATCAGCTTATCAAGATGAAGAAAAACCCTATTACCATGCGTATAGAAGTGTCGAAAATAGTACATATAAGGATGATGATGTTAGTTTTGGTGAAGAAATTTACATTCTTTTAGAAAATGGAGAGATTTCAACATTAAAGAAACAATCAGCAATCATAGAAAGTCTAATGAAAAGCGGTACAAAAACTGATGATAAATTTTTCTATCGTAAGAAATGAAATTACAAGTTATTGTTGTTGAAGGTCTTCATGATCTTAATAGGATAAGAAGTATTTATCCAGACGTCTTAGTGATGACAACTAATGGTAGTGCGATTGAAGAAAACATCCTAAAACAATTAAAAGAACTGTCTAAAACTCATGAAATCATTTTGTTACTTGATCCTGATCATGCTGGTGAACGTATTCGAAGAATTATTTCAAAATACATTGGGAATGTCAAACATGCCTTTCTTACCCCAGAAGAATCAATGAGCAAAAACGAGAAAAAAGTTGGAATTGAACATGCATCAAAAACATCTATTCAACAAGCACTAAGCACATTAAGCATTGAGTCTTCTAATGTCAAAAGCGATGTTGATTTTGCCTTTCTATACGAGATGGGGCTTATTGGTCAGGTAAATAGTCAAAAAAGACGTGAAATATTGTCAAAGTCATTAAATCTAGGCCATGTGAATGGAAAAACTCTTTTATATCGTATTCAAAGATTTCAAATTACACGAGAACAGATTATCGAGGTACTTAAGTGAATCATCAACCCAAAAAGAAATTCGGACAAAATTTTTTAAGAGACAAAAACCTTTTATTAAAAATAGTTCGCGAATCTTATATTGAACATAAGAATGTCATAGAAATTGGTCCAGGGCAAGGCGCTCTTACCTCTTTTTTAGCTGAAAAAGCAAGTTTTGTTAAAGCTTATGAAATTGATGAAACATTAAAACCTTTATTATCGGAACTTGAAATAAAATACCCTAATTTATCTGTTATATATCAGGATTTTCTTGAAGTTGAGATAAATGATGATCAAGAATATCATGTGGTAGCAAACATACCATATAATATTACATCACCTATTTTGTTTAAAATATTAGAAACAAGCCAAATTAGAACAGCTTCAATCATGATTCAAAAAGAAGTTGCTGATAGACTGCTTGCTAAACCGGGAACAAAGGATTATAATGCACTGTCGATCCTTTTACAAATTGAAGCGAAAGCTTATAAAATGGTAGATGTAAAACGACAGATGTTTTATCCAGTTCCTAACGTCGACAGTGCAGTTATTCGAATCGAAAAATTCAATAATCCCATCATTTCAAGTGAATTGATGCCATTTTTGAGAAAAATGGTTAAAGAAGCATTTAGACAAAAGCGTAAGACTCTAGTAAATAACTGGCACGAAGCATACAAAATCGAGAAAAAAGTATTGATTGATTTTCTAATCGAACAAGGTGTTGATCCTTATGTGCGTGCAGAAAGTTTATCCATTGACACTTTTTTAAAATTGAGGGAGGCTTGGCCTTATGATTGTTGAGAAAGCATATGCAAAATTAAACTTGGCACTTGACGTAACAAGTAAAAGAAATGACGGATATCATAATCTAGAAATGATTATGGTCTCACTTGAACTCCACGATGTTTTAACATTTGAACTTCATGAACGAGTTATTTTAGACTGCAATGTTGAAATACATGATAATTCAGTGCTTAAAGCTGCAAAAATGATTCAAGAAAGATATCAAGTGACTCAGGGAGTAAAAATTACATTAGAAAAACACATTCCAA
>JBAYCS010000110.1:0-3749 GCA_041668625.1 Acholeplasmataceae bacterium
ACCAATTTTGATAAATCTTTAGTCATTAAAACGCCATCAACATCTATATATAGAGGATTTTCAAGATCAACATGAAAATTATAAATATTTTTCGCACCTTTAAATGCATCATAGATGATATCAATAGTAGAACTCGGAATATAAATATCACTTAATTGTGAGTTTGTAAATGCATATGACTTAATTGAAGTCACTGTGGTGGGTATGTTTAGAATACCTGATTTCTTTGAAGCTACAAGATAAATAGATTCCATATCTATATCATACAAGATATGATCTACTGCCTTAAAGTACTCGTTTGCTTCTGATATAAATATATTTTCAAGTGATAAAAACCCTTGATAACCTGCAACATAAGGATCCATGATTTGTAAGTTTGGTGGTAAATATAGTGTTTTTAAATTAAATATATTTTCAAACACTTGTGACGGTAAAATTTTTAAACTAGATTCTTCATGAAAACTCAACTGCTGTAAATTCATGTTTTCAGCAAATGGTCGTTTGTCAAATGAAATAACACTGGCAATGACCTCAAAACTTGCATCTTTTTTCCCAGATGGGTAATTTATAAGTTGTGTGAGTTCTTTATTATATAACACACCGTCTATTGAAGCATAGGTTGTATTAAGATCATCAACGATGAATGATTCAAAATTTTGACTATAATTTGAAGTCTCACCGATGAAATTAACTTTAGGTGGAATATATAATTCGGTGATGTTTGAAGTCTTATCCATAACAAACGCGAATCTACCAATTGTCTTAAGTTCAGATGTACTTGAAATTTGAATCTTTTGAACATTCGCCATATATGCAAAAGCAAAATCACCAATGACTTCAAGTGTATCTGGTAATGTAACTTCTATAGCACTTATTCTAGTAAATGCTTCATTACCAATATGAGTGACTGGTTTTTGATTAATAAAACCAGGAATCTCGATATATAATTCATCTCCATGGTAAGAATCAATGGTGATATATTCAATGTTTTCAGTAAAATCATAGATTTCTAATATCCATTCTGCATATAATGTTATATCAGATGAATTTGACATTTCAATATAAGGGTTGGTTAATGATTCATCTATGAACCATTGGGTGAAAATATGTCCTTCTTTCTTGGGAATAGGTAGATTGGTAAGAATTTGCTCATTTGCCGTAATGGTAGCTATAGGTTCGCCTCCATTGGTCTCAAATGTTATGAAGTAATTTGATGATTGATCGTTAAATTTGGGATATAGTGTAATGTCCATACCCGGTATTTTTTCACCATCAAATTTTGTTGTAAACTCAGGATTGGTATACCAACCATCAAATATTTTGCCTGATTCTTCTAAAACTGGGAGTTCATTTGATATGTTTCTTCCAATAAATCCGTTAATTTCTCTAATAACCTCACCTTGATATATGAATGTCATCGTTTTGTTGAGACTTAAAACAATGATTAGTGATATTGAAACTAAAATGATAAATGATGTTAAAGCAATATATAATGGTCTTTTAATGATATGTTTAACTTTATTGACACGTGCATAAAAAGAATCATCAACTAATAAATGATTTGACAACGTGGTGGTCGATAAAAATATTTTGTCAAAAGACAAACCTAAACGATGAACATAATTTGTAATTCCTTGTAAACTAACAGCAAAACCTAAGCCATGAACATCTTTTAGTATATAAGATATCATGCCAACAACAAACCCTTCCTCATCAAATACGGGTCCACCACTATTACCGGGGTTCAATGTCATATCAAGCTGTAACTGGTTTGATTTGATTTGACTGACAAATCCCTTAGAAAGTGACATTCCTAAATTACGCGGGTTACCTATCGTAAAGACAGTTTGTCCAACCATGGGATTCTTACTAGAAAACTTTAAAGGAGTATAAATTTTTGTTCCTTCAGGCTTTAAAATACAAACATCAAGTTGTTCAGGATCATCAAAATCAATTAGGTTAAACTTTATGGGACGAGTATCATTTTGTAAATAACCATAACAAAAAAGACTACCATCTAGAATATGAGCGTTTGTTAAAATATGTCCTTCTTTTGAGATGATAAATCCTACGCCTTCTTTATCTTCGGTTGTTAATCTAACAATTGAATTAAGTAGATACTCAAAATCAAGCTTTTCAGTTGAGGTATTCACTAGATTTGTAGAAATACTTTTATGATTTACATCATTGCCCATAGCATACTTTCCTTATATAAAAATGGATGAAAAAAATAAAGCAAAATGATTTATTAATCTAAAGCTAATTAGATAATTATTTGTCATATTTGCTTTTATTTTCTTTAATGATCAAGTTAATCCTCTTTAGTGACTTTTCATCTAAATCTTTAACATTGGATAAAAATTGAACGACTGTTTCTTTTTGTTCAATTTCGAGATTATCTAGCGTAATATTGATTTTATTTGAGGCTAAGTCTCTTAATAAAATGAGTTCATTCTCGTCGGTTTCATTAAGTTCATAAACTTCAACAATTTTACTGACTAATTTATCATTCAAATGACGCTTTCCACTTTCAATTGCCGATAAATAGGATTGGGAGACATTAAGTTTAGATGCCATGTCGATTAATCTTTCATCATTATGGTCTAATCTAAGTCGCTTTAAAAAGATTGATAGTGATCTATTGGGTTGCATAACGTTCTCCTCCAATCTATTTTTATACTTTTATAATACTTCTTTCATTCTAACTCAAATGAGTCTATTATTCAATAAAAAACTTGAATGAATATATAAAACAAAGAAATAATAGCAATTATAAAAAAAGATAATTCTCAACCCATTGAAAATTATCTTTTAAATCTCTATTTTTATGCTTTTTTTCTGCTGATAAACCCTTTTCTAAAATATGATTTGATACGTTTCATAAACTTAGTTTGATCATAAGATAAAATGGCAACACGATATACTGGTGAAGCAATATAAACTAAAGCAATCAAACTGATTAGTGTCACGAATAATCCAATTAAAGCTTCAAGTGTACTAATGCTTCCTGATGCATAGGCAACAGGTGCAACGATTGGCGAAAATAATGGTACAAAACTCATGACTTTCAAGAATCCATCTCCACCTGCCATGGGTGCAAAGATAGCAATATAAAATCCTCCAAGTAACATAAACATTAAAGGACTTTGAAATTGTTGATAGTCTTCTTGTGTGACAGCCATGGATGCAAATAATGCAGCAATCACTAAATAGAATAAAGTTCCTACAATGACAAACATCACAGTCATTAATAAAACACCACGCCAGTTTGGAATCACTTCAGCAACAAATGCTAACAATGTTTGAGTATCCATGCCTTGTGGAAGTCCACTTTGTGCACTTGCTCCACCAATTAATGTACCAATGAGTGAATATAGCATCACAAGTCCACCTTGGATGATCACAAAACTAATCGCAGATGCAATCTTCGATAAGAAATGAATGTTTGCTGGAACGCTAGCGATAATCGTTTCAATCGCTTTCGTTGATTTTTCTTCAATAATTTCAACACCCACAAATTGGGTTGCCATTGTAATTAACAAGAATAAAGGTAACACTAAGAATGTCGATAACGATGAAATCATCATGCCTGCTTCAGGATCTTCATAGTCAGGAGCTTGGGGGAATGTATAAGAAAGTGGGACATAATTTTCAAATTCATACCGAATGAGTTGAAGTTCAACGATCGATAAAATCATTTGATTATACGTATTTTCTTTACTATAAATCAAGACATTAGGTGCTTCAGG
>JBAYCS010000111.1:0-3739 GCA_041668625.1 Acholeplasmataceae bacterium
TGAAGAAACCTATGAAATATCAACAGAATCTGCTGAACGGTTAAATCTTGCAAAAAAACAACACAAACGGATTGTTTCTGTTGGAACGACATCACTACGTGCTTTAGAAAGTAATTTTGATAAAGGATTTCATCCAGGAATATTTGATACGAAAATCTTTATTTATCCCGGTTATCGTTTTAAAGCCATTGATGCACTCATCACGAATTTTCACTTACCCAAATCAACTTTATTAATGCTTGTATCAGCTCTATCAAATCGAGACTTTATTTTAAAAGCATATCAAGAAGCAGTCGACAAGGATTACCGATTTTTCTCCTTTGGAGACGCGATGTTTATTAAATGATTGAAATCATTTTAAAAAAACTGTTATAATCGTTATGTATGGAGGAATCAACATGAACTTACCAAGCTATATATACTCAATTATTTTATTTGCATTCTTATTTTTAATATTCTTCATATTTTTGATGATTTTTATTAATAAAAAGCGATTTACAGAACCGAAAAAACCATTTAATCCAGAAAGAGCTGAAAAATTATATCAAGCCCTTGGAAGATTGAATGTTCGACATGTGACTTTGGAACATCAACGATTAAAAGTCACGGTCACTTCACTGAAACAAGTCAATCGTGAAAAATTGAAGGAAACACAATTTCCTGCAGCAGTGAAGGGAAAAGAAATAACACTCTTCGTGAGATATTATCCTGAGGATATGTATCGTTATATCGAAGAAAAGACAAAGGAGAATTAACATGGAACAAAAGTTTTTAATTACTTCAGAATATGGTATTCACGCAAGACCTGCGACAAGATTAGTTAATCTAGCGATGACATTCCATTCAGAAATTGACTTATCTGCCCTTGGCAAAACCGTCAATTTGAAATCGATTATGGGTCTAATGTCATTAGGCATTTATAAAGGTGAAGAAGTCACGTTAACTGTGATGGGTAGCGATGCAGAAAAAGCATTAGCTCAACTGACTGATTTCATCGTGAATGAAAATTTAGGTCAAATCATTTAATGATCAAGAAGTGGTGGATTTCTACCGCTTTCTTTCATTTAATAAGATGCGTCAAAAAAAGTTAAAGTACGTTAGCAAGGAGATGCTAAATAGCTTAGGTGTGATCACAGATATCAAAAAAATTGATACTTTTCATAAACCTAGTTATTTAGAAATCGGTAGTGGTAAAGGCCAATTTATATCATCTCTTGCAGAAAAATACCCATCGAATCATTATATTGCCTTAGAAGTGAACATTAATGTCTGCTATCGAATCGTTGAAAAGAAATGTGCATCAAACTTAAATGATTTTTCAATTATATTGGGAGATGCCAATCATTTGCTCGATTATTTTTTTGAACACACCATGGATGGTATCTATCTAAACTTTAGTGATCCTTGGCCAAAAGCTAAACATCATAAAAGAAGATTAACTTATCCAAAGTTTTTAAGAATGTATCAAACACTTTTAAAAGAAGATGGTTTTCTTCAATTTAGAACAGACCACAAGGATTTATTTGAAGATAGCTTAGTTTATTTTGAAAATTTTTTTGAAACCATCGAACTCAATAGAAATTTAGATATTTCAGAACATATGACTGAATATGAAGAAAAAAAGCGTCCATTTGGACCCATTTATCAATGGATTGGAAAGGTGAAAAAGCATGTTGAATAAGGTTTATAAAGATTTATTTGATCTAGCTGGAACATCAGGTTATGAATTTAGAGTAAGACATTACATGAAATCATTTATGGCGAATTATAAGTCTTATGACATTGTAGAAGACAGATTAGGTTCGATTTTCGCAGTTAAAAAAGCAAAAGATGAATCCGCACCAGTTGTCATGGTTGCTGGTCACATGGATGAAGTTGGACTTATGGTTGTTGGGATTACCGATTTAGGAATGTTAAAAATCTTAAATACTGGTGGTCTTAATGGTGAAGTGTTCATTTCCCAAGTCTTAAATGTCTATACAAAACATGGTGTCATTAAAGGTATTGTTGGTGCTATTCCACCACATTTAAAAAAAGAACAAAATACGAAAATTGAAGATTTAATTTTAGATATCGGTGCAAGATCCAAAGAAGAAGCTAAAGCTTTTGGTGTAGAACTCGGGAATATGGTTTTATTTGATAATCCATTTAGTTATACTTATGACAAAAAACGTGTGATTTCTAAAGCTATTGATAATCGCTATGGTTGTGGTCTAGCTCTTGAAGCCATTAAAGCTTTTCATGATGTTGAGCTTCCTTATACTTTGATCATTGGTGCAACAGTTCAAGAAGAAATCGGACTTCGCGGTGCTGAAACAGCAACCAACAAGTTTAAACCGGATGTCTTTATTGCACTTGATGCTTCCCCAGTCAATGATGCACTTGATAAAAGTGCAATGGGAGGACTTGGGAAAGGCTTTTTAATTCGGATGTTTGATCCAAGAAATGTGATGCAAAAGAGTTTATTAGATTTCTTTGTGAAACTTGCGACAAAACATAAAATTCCTTATCAATACTTTATGAGCTTAGGTGGCACAGATGCCGCAAAAGCCTATGATTTAAATGATGGAGTTTTAGCAACTACCATTGGCTTACCTGCCAGATACATCCATTCGACTGCAGCCATGATGGATTTATCCGATTTAGAAGCTGCAAAAAAGATGCTATTTAAAGTACTTAAAACACTGGATTTCAAACTTATTCAATCATTAAAGGAGGAAAACAGATGATTAAAACATTACCAAATGGCGTTAAAATGCCACAATTAGGGATTGGGACATTTAGAATCTCTGAATCCTTAGAAGCCTATGAAACCGTCAAATATGCGCTTGAAGTAGGTTATCGTCACATCGATACTGCACAAATCTATAATAATGAAGAAATGGTGGGTCAAGCGATTAAAGATTCAGGTATTCCAAGAGAAGAAATCTTTATTACCACCAAATATTGGGGATTTTCTCATGAAGCCAACATGGAAAAAGCATTTAATGAATCTTTGAAGAAACTTCAAACGGATTATATAGACTTATATTTAATCCACTGGCCAAATCATGATGAAGAAATTACAGCGAGAACATGGGCTTATCTAGAAAAACTTTATGAACAAAAACGTGTTCGTGCGATTGGTGTATCGAACTTTCAAAAACATCATATGGAATCACTTTTAAAAACGGCTAAGATCGTACCGATGATGAACCAAGTGGAATGTCATCCAGGATTATCTCAAGTTCCTTTAAAAGCTTATCTAGATTCTAAAAACATCATGATGACTTCATATGGCCCACTCATGAAAGGTGGCATCTTTAAGCCACCATTCTTTGATACATTAGATGTCATTGCGCATAGACACAACGTTTCGATTGCCAATATCGTTATTGCATGGGGTCTACAACGTGGTATCTTCATGATTCCAAAATCAGTAACTCCTTCGAGAATTTTAGAAAACTTTCAATCTCAATATGTTAAATTATCCAATGAAGAGATGGAAGCCATCAATCATTTAAACCGTGGTAATAGAGTTTATGCAGATCCAGATAATACCCCATGGGGTTCTTATCGCGAATAGCCCATCTTATGGGCTTTTTTTCTTGTATAAATCCTAAATAAGGTTTATAATAAAAGTACTTATGGGACCCTTAGAGGCCTAAAAAGGAGAATTTAAATGAAAAGAAATCAAATTCGTGACTTAGCGCTTACTTCAGTATTTGCAGCGATTATCTTAGTGATGACGTTTGTTCCA
>JBAYCS010000112.1:0-3716 GCA_041668625.1 Acholeplasmataceae bacterium
AGAAAGCAAACTATAGATGACAGTAAGACCTTGAATAATTGGAACATTAGGTCTTTGTGCACGAAGTGCAGAAATCATTAAATTACCGGTCCCGGGAATTGACCAAATCATTTCCACGAAATAAGAACCAATAATAGATCCAATAAAGACTGCTGGAATATTACGAATTAAAGGAATCATCGCATTTTTTAAGACATGTGTGTATAAAATCTTGTTTTCAGATAAGCCCTTGGAACGAGCGAATCTCACATAGTCTGATGATAGTTCATCAACCATGAATCTACGAACCCATAACGAAGTTCCAGGAATCGATAAAAACACAATAGAAAAGATGGCAGGTACAAGTGTAATAGGCCTACTTTCTTGATAAAAATAGCTGAATTTCGCCCATCCAAATGGTCCATCTGGTCGTCCTAAGATATTATTCATTAATAAGAAGAATACTAATGCAGGAATTGCATAGTTTAATACGATAAATATACTACCAATTTTATCAACTGTTCCACCTGGCTTTTTAGACATTGCAACACCAAGGGGATAAGAAAGTAAATAAATAAATACGACTGAAGTGAGTGAGATCGTCATCGATATACCGATTCTCTCACGTAAGACCTCTCCAACTGGTTGATAAGTATCCATCGAAATACCTAAAAAAATGGTCCCTTCCCAAAATTCAATGGGTTGATCCCAATTTAAATCCCAAGCGATCGGGACTTTTTTAGGAATTGGAGACATCCAATACAAATATTGTCCAATCGTATAAAAGACAGGAACTGGATTACCTTCTAAATCATAGCGGCCATACTTAAAAAGTTGTTTAGCTTTGTAAGCCTCTGCTGCATCAATATTTTGTCCAGCGATTCTGTTATAAGTTGCAATATCATATAGCTGGTTATCGGGGATAGCACGAATCAAACTGATGACAACGATAACGAGCAATATAAGCGTTATAAACGTCCGGCCAACGCGTTTTAAGATATATAAAAATGTTTCATTCGCAAACAGTCTTTTTAAATAATCCCATAGTTTAAAAACGAATTGCATAAAAGCATTTCTTTTAATAGAAGTATCCATAAGTTGTCTCCTTAAAATCTAAAATATGTTGAATAAAACAGGCTAGAAAGGGAACAAATAATTGTTCCCTATCCTATTTAACCTGTTTAAATCATTTAGTGTTTAAAAAATTTATCTGTCTTCTTCGTATAAAGCAACAATTTGTGCTCTTACTTCTTGACTGATTGCTTCTGTCAATACAATGATATTCTTGAGTTTATCACTAGTTAGACCATAAGCAGCCTTACCTTTTTGATAAGGAATCGTCTTAGATACTACTGGATTGATTGATGTTGTTGTTTGCCATGGAATGGTAACAGCAGCTTCAAATAATGCGTGATATTCAGCTTCAGCTAAAGCTTTATATCTATCATCAATCTTTGTTGGGTCTGTAATCGCAATTGCGTCTAAATACATTTGATGGAATTCACCAAAAATCATTTGAGCAATCGCATCTTTTTCAGCTTGTTCAGCTGGAGTAGCGCCTGTTAAACCAAAGTTATCTCTAAAATCGCCGCCAATTGAAATTGTTTGTAAATATGTCTTTGGATCGGCGTAGTCAGGACCCCATCCTCCACCAAATGAAATATCGAAATTAAAGAGTTCCCAGTTCCATGCAGAACGAATCGCATCGGTAGGAGCTACGTTAAATCTTACATCAATGATTGGATTATCAGAATCTGGACCAACTTCAGCTAATAGAGCTGCATACATTGCTTTTTCATAACCTTGAACTGATGCATTTCTAGATGCATAATGGTCCATTAAAATTGGGAAATCTGCTTCAGTTAATCCACCAGCAATTAATGCTGCTTTTGCTGCTACAAAGTGTTCAACAGCTTTATCAATATCAAATACAGCATCAGTCTTTTGAACTGAACCTGATAATGAGATACCTGTTGTACCTTGTTCTCTATTGAATACTTCATCTACATAATCGGCATAATCTTTACCATTATATGCAGTTAATTCACGATTTGTATAAGATCTCATAATCAGCATTGATGGGTCTGGTTGAGAGCTCATTCTTGCGATAAAGTCTAGACCATAAACAAAGCCTTTTCTAAAGTCTGCATTTAAGATTGCTGCTTTAGTTGCTGCCTTTTCGGCATCAGTCTTCATTGGAATTTCAGCACCGCTCTTATTAAAGTCTGTGCCATATTCATAATAGTCGCGGTCAAAGTTAAATACACCCGCATAAACAACATCACCAATTGTTAAAACACCATTCGTGCTTGGATCAGCTGGATTTTGGACTGTACCAGTACCATTTTCTCCACCCTTGACATACTTATTCCAACCAACTGTGTCATTTGTACTAACTGTAAATCCATCGATTAAACCAGCTTCAAACCATTCACGAGTTGTTGCTGGAGTTGCAACGTTTGGTAAATATCTCATTGTTACTTTGTTTACATACACGTGATCGAAATCATGGTAATATGCATTCTTAACAAATTCAAATGAGTTTTCAAATAAATGCTTCGTAATTCTAAATGCGCCATTTGCTAAAATATAATTTTCAGTAACACCAAATGCAGTACCAACTTCTGATAAATATTGTCTATTTACTGGTAAGAATGGTGAATAAGTAAGTGCAGACAAGAAATAAGGTGCTGGTTCAAGTAAAGTATAGGCAACTTGATATTTAGAAATTGCTTCGATACCAACTGTTGAGAAATCTAAATCATCGTCTGTTGCTGGAGTGACTAATGATGAGAAATATTCTTCAGCACCATCAAGAAAGCCCATAACGATATTAGATGTTTGAGAACCATTAGTTGGATCTAAGACATATTCAATACCAGCTACGAAATCATCTGCTACTACTTCAGCATATGGTTCACCAGTTTGGTTATTGACCCATTGTACGCCTTCTTTTAATTGAAAGATATAAGTTTGTGTGTTATCTGCGTTTTCAATAACCTTGTAGCCAACTGCTAACGCACCAACAATGGCACCGTACTTGTCATTTTCAACGAGTCCATCAACCATATTAGTATAGAACATCGAGTTCCATTGCGAGTTAGCTGTCAAATAATTGAATTTTTCTTCAGTCACTTCACTTTGATAGTAAGTATTGTATGTATCAGCGACATCAAAACTTAAATCGCCAATCTTATACTTGCCATTTTCTAAAGGTGGATTAGCAAATTGGTTTGCTAATGATGTGAAACCTGAAGCCAATTCCGTTTCTTGTGTATACATTTTCTTAATGCTTTCTTCATCTTTTGTACAAGCAACGAGCATGAATACTAATGCAAACACAAACAAGATACTAAATAATTTCTTCATTTCAACCCTCCTAATTTATTTCTTTCACTTTTTTAGTAGTGATTTTAAGTAATTATACACCAGAAAATAAATATTGTGCCAATTTTTTTTGTCTTTTGATTCAATACCATGACAAATTACATTAAAATACCCCCTTATTACATTAATAAATCAAAGACTATATATCCCCCCATAAAGAGTTCATAATTAAAATCACCAAATTTTCTTTATTCTTTAATTTTCATTCCTAATTTTTCAATCTCGTTTTAGGACAAAAAAGCTCAATCTCATGATTGAGATTGAGCTTTTGATTTAAATTATTCAGAGACAGAGTAATCCATCGCAAGGTAACGTTTGTACATTGCCCAACGTTTTTTCGCATCATTTAA